>JBMLOQ010000052.1:0-10340 GCA_049242885.1 Chitinophagaceae bacterium | reverse complement strand
TTTCATTTATAAATCCACAATTTCTCCATCTTACAAAATTTTAGAAAACAATAAAATGATTCTATAAAATAAGCAATACTGCTAATGGCTGCTGCAATATAAATGCTATAAATATTTTTGCAACAAAAAGTTAAAAAAAGCATAGTTGCAACCGCAATTAATGCAGCATATAAATTGTATTTATTTTTCTTTTTGCCAGTTAAATAGGAACTTAATAGAGTAGATAACATTAAACAAAAAATACCAGGTAAAAGAATAGCAACTATAAGGTGTGTTGTATTAAACGATGCACCAAAAACTAGGGTAATTAATTGCTTGCCAATAACAAGCATAATAGCAATTAAAATGCTAGTTGCTATTGCAAATAACTTTGTGTATTTTTTAATATAACTAATAACTTCTTGATGGTTATTTGAAGAAGCAGTTGCCGGGAATATAATGCTGGCAATTATTTGAGGAAGTATCAACATCATTTGGCTAAGTTTGTTTGCTTGTGTATAATTACCTAAATCTAAAGGATTGCTACACCATTGTTTTACAAAAACTATATCCAATTTATATACTACATAAAATAGCAAGTTGGCCAATAAACTTACACTTGCAAATTGTAAAACTTGTTTACTTTCTTTAAAGCTTGGTAAGGCTAATTTGTGAGGGTAAATGTATTTCCCAATAAAAAAAATTGTTACTACAATACCTTGTAGTAAATGAAACAAAAAATAATCATGTATTAAAAAATGTTTGTTATTCCCTTGTTTAAAGTTGTAATAAAAAAGAATTAATAAAAGAATATTTAAAATCACTAGAATAATGTTTGGCAATGAAAAATTGCCTTTACTGTAAAATAAACTTACTTGGTTATATGTGAGCATTAAGCCAATTAAATAAAAAAAGGCAAACCTGTTTTTCTCAATATTTTCTATTAAAGAAATTGGGAATATATGCCATAAATAAGGAGCAAAAGCATAAACAATAATTGCAATTAAGCAGGTCCATATTAATCCAAAACTTAATAATTTGTTGGTGTGTATGGTACTACTAGCATCAAAATAAGTAACACTAGTATCTATTGCAAAATTTGATATTATGAAAATGAATCCTAAGATAGTTGTTAAATAAAAAACAGCACCTGCTTGCTCTGCTTGAAGCAACCTTGACAAAAAAACATTTACCGCAAACAAGGAAATGAAATATAGCCCTCGCCAAAAAATGCTTTGATTTATAAGAAGTTTTAAATTCATTATTTGTGGCAAATTAAAGTTAAATACATCATTACATTTGCAATTAGTAAATGTAATTATTTTTAAGTAATGAATTTTAATAGAAAAGCAAAAACTGATGCTGAAACTGGTTTAGGGGTTAATAGTAATGCTAGTGGTGGAAGGTTTTTTCATAAAAATGGACAAGCCAACATTGTAGTTAAAGGGTCGTCTTTTTTTGAGCGTCTTAACATTTTTCATTACTTGTTAAGTTTAAGTAGGGTAAAATTTGTATTGCTAATATTCTCTTTTTTTATTGGAATAAATTTATTTTTTGCTGTCATTTATTTGCTTATAGGTGTAGAGCATTTGGGTGGGTTGGTGTTTACTTCAAATACAGATAAATTTGGAGAAGCCTTTTTTTTTAGTGCACAAACTTTTACTACTGTTGGATATGGACGTATTAACCCAATAGGCTTTTTAACTAGCAGTGTGGCAGCCATAGAGGCATTAACTGGGCTTATGAGTTTTGCATTAGTTACTGGTTTGTTGTATGGACGATTTTCAAAGCCAAAAGCATTTATAAGGTTTAGCGAAAATGCCTTATTAGCTCCTTTTAAAGATGGAGTTGCTTTAATGATACGTATGGTGCCTTATACAACAAATTATTTAGTAAATGTAGAGGCAAAAATTACACTAGCCATGCGAGTATTGGAAGATGAAGTATTAAAAAATAAATTCTTTAATTTAGAACTTGATATTGCAAAAGCAAATACTTTAACTTCCAATTGGACTCTAGTGCATCTTATTAATGAAAACAGCCCATTATGGGGCTTTTCTAAAAAAGATATTGATGAGTCATTTGTTGAATTGTTAGTTTTTATTCAAGGTTTCGATGAAAGTTTTTCAAATACTGTGGTCACTCGTACTTCATACACTTTTAGTGAATTTGTTTATGGTGCAAAGTTTGTGCCTATGTACCATCCTTCAAACGATAATTCTACTACCATTTTAGAATTAGATTTGTTAAACAATTATAATCATGTTGAGCTTCCAGTAAAGTTTTAAAATATGACCACTAAAATATCTACAGATATCCTTTTAGCGAAAGATTTATTATTGCAAAATCAAGTTATAGGATTGCCTACTGAAACAGTGTATGGTCTTGCAGCAAATGCTTTACAACAAGCTGCAGTGGTTAAAATTTTTGAAGCAAAAAATAGGCCCTATTTTAATCCATTAATTGTTCATGTTAAAAATATTGAAGCAATAAATGAGTATGCAATTGTAGATGAAATTTCATTGAAACTAGCAACTGCATGCATGCCTGGCTCTCTAACTTTATTGCTACCAAAAAAAAATATAGTACCAGATATTGTAACAGCTGGCAGCACTAAAGTTGCCATCCGTATTCCAAATCATGCTTTGGCATTAGAGTTATTAAATACTTTGGATTTTCCCTTAGCAGCACCAAGTGCCAATGTTTTTGGATATGTTAGTCCAGTAACAGCACAACATGTTTTTGATGGCCTACAAGGTAAAATACCTTTGATTTTGGATGGAGGAAAATGTACTGTGGGCATAGAGAGTACCATAGTAGAAGTTGTGGGAAATAAAGTTTTTTTACACAGAGTTGGAGGAGTAACTACGGAAGAAATTGAACAATTAATTGGAGAGTCATTGTTGGTAAAAGCCAACAGTAATAAGCCTACAACTGCTGGACAACTTAAAAGTCATTACGCTACTAATACTCCATTGTTTCAAGGAAATATAGATGTGTTAATGCAACAGCATCAGCATAAAAAGTTAGCAATTATTAGCTTTTATCATTTTTACAGTCAGTATAATTTTGTGGAGCAAGTGGTATTGTCTGAAAATAAAGATTTAAGTGAAGCTGCTCAAAACTTATTTTTATCTTTTAGAGAATTAGATAGCAAAGGATTTGATGCCATTTTAGTAGAAAACTTTCCAAACGAAGGATTAGGAAAAGCTATTAACGATAGGGTGCAGAGAGCTCAATATGTAAATAAGTAATTAAAAAATATAAATAAATTTAGTATGATTTATACCTTGGAAAATGAGTTTTTTAAAGTATCAATTAGTACAAAAGGTGCTGAATTGCAAAGTGTTTTTAGTAAAAAATTAGGAGTGGAATTGCTTTGGCAAGGAGATGCCACTTTTTGGGGAAAGCGAAGCCCCATTTTATTTCCAATTGTTGGTAGTTTGAAAAATGGAGAATATGAGTATCAAAACAAAAAGTACAAATTATCACGTCATGGCTTTGCAAGAGATATGGAATTTAAATGTACAAATGCCCAGTCAACTATATTTAAAGGAACAGAAGTTAGTTTTACATTAACACATTCAGAGGAAACTTTGCAACAATATCCTTTTGAGTTTGAGTTTGAAATTTTGTACACTTTACTTGAAGATAGTTTAATGGTAAATACTAAAGTTTTAAATACTAGTAGTTCCAGTGATTTATATGCTTCTTTTGGGGCTCATCCTGCGTTTAATTTGCCTATTTTCCCAAGTAGCAATTTTGAAGACTATTCTTTGGTTTTCAGCAAAAATGAAGAAGCTGGTGTTTATCCATTAACAGAAACTGGATTAATTAAAACTGAACAAAAACCTTTTTTTGAAAATGAAAATAAACTACAACTAAGCAAAGAATTATTTTATGGAGATGCTTTGGTTTTTAAAGACCTTAAAAGCGACAGTATTAAAGTGGTTCACAATGATACAAAAAAGGGATTTCAATTTGTATTTGTTGGCGATTATGATTATTTTGGAATTTGGAGTGCAAAAGATGCCCCATTTGTTTGCCTAGAGCCTTGGGCTGGAATTGCTGATACAGAAAATTCTAATGGAAAATTAGTTAACAAAGAAGGCATCATAAGGCTTTTGCCAAACGAAGAATCTTCAGCTATGTGGAGTATTAATGCACTACATTTTTAAGCAAATGAATAGCATAGATATTATGATACTTTCTTTCCAAAAGGTAAAACCTTTCAGATTCTCCAAAATCATAAAATGTTATCGTATCAATTTAAAAATAAAGTAAAGTTTTATCCTACATTTACAATATGATTGCAAACCGCCACATACTCACTTTAGATGAATTTACTTTACAACAGTTAAGAAATTTCCCCAAGGCAACTGGAGAATTAAGTAGGTTGCTTAGAGATATTGGTTTAGCTGCAAAACGAATAAATGTTGAAGTAAATAAAGCAGGCCTTGTAGATATTCTGGGCGACCATGGTACTACAAATGTGCAAGGAGAAGAAGTTAAAAAATTGGATATATACGCCAACAATCAAATGGTTGGTGTTTTAAAACATGGTATAAGTTGTGCAGGAATTGGTAGTGAAGAATTGGATGATATTGTTGTGTTTGATGATGAATTAAGCAACAACAGCAAATATGTATGCCTTTTTGATCCATTGGATGGAAGCAGCAATATTGATGTTAATGTAAGTATAGGTACAATATTTAGTATTTACAAAAGGGTAAGCCCATTAGGACAACCTTGCACCATGCAAGATTTTTTGCAACCAGGCATTAAGCAAGTAGCTGCTGGATACATTATTTATGGTAGTAGTACTATGATGGTTTATGCAACCAGAAGAGGGGTAAATGGCTTTACACTCGACCCTCAAATTGGCGAATTTAGTCTTAGTCATCCCAATATTCAATGCCCTCCAAATGGCAAAATGTACAGCGTAAATCATGGTCATTTTTTTGGATACGATTTAGGCGTAAAAAAATACATTGATGCTTGCCAGCATAAAACAATAGAAACTGGTGGCCCTTATACTCAACGATATATTGGCAGTATGGTGGCAGATGTGCATAGAAATTTAATAAAAGGTGGAATTTTTATGTATCCTGGAACTATTGACAAGCCAAAAGGAAAATTAAGATTATTATATGAGTGTAATCCTTTTGCATTTATTGTAGAAGTTGCAGGTGGCAAAGCAACTGATGGAAAAAAAAGAATTTTAGACGTTGTACCAACAGAGTTGCACCAGCGTAGCCCATTTTTTGTTGGTAGCGAAGAAATGATGCAAGAATTGGAATCCTTTTTTCCCTTAGATCCTTTTTAGAAAATTGAAATGTTAATTAATCATTAAGTTAATAGATAGAAATTTGCTTGCCAATATCAAAACACAAAAAATAAGTACAAAATACTTTAACAAAAAATGAAATTAAAATTTCTCACTGCTTTATTTCTCACTGCTTTGCTAGCTTTTGCAGCTGGCTTATTTACTTTGCCTTGGTATTGTTATATAATTACCAGTTTACTAGTTGCATTTGTAATTCCTCAAAAACCTTCCAAAGCTTTTTTGTCTGGCTTTTTAAGTATTACCATTTTATGGTTAATTAATATGATAATTATAGATTCTAAAAACGAACATATTTTATCACAAAAAATGGCTCATATGTTTATGCTTAATGGCAACAGTACTTTACTTATTGCAATTAGTGCAATTTTAGCTGGATTACTTAGTGGGCTTGGAGCATTAACTGGGAGTTTAGGCAGAAAAGCAGTAAAAAGCAACTAGTATTAAAATATTATTTATGTTGACTTAATAGAAGATTGATTAATATTTCTTTTACACAAATTTTATTAAGTATATCCCATTATTTATAATCTGTTACATTTGCCAATCTTAAAAAGTAGAATTTACAATGGCAAGAATAATTGGTGTAGCCAATCAAAAAGGTGGAGTAGGCAAAACAACAACTGCAATAAATGTAGCTGCTAGCTTAGCAGTTTTAGAGTTTAAAACATTGCTTATAGATGCCGATCCTCAAGCAAATAGCACAACAGGAATTGGTTTTGATTTGCATAATATTACACAAAGTTTGTACGATTGCATGGCAAATGGTGCACCCGTAAGCGAAGTAATTTTAAAAAGTGATGTTCCAAATTTGGATTTAATTCCATCTCATATAGATTTAGTAGGTGCTGAGATTGAAATGATTAATTATCCTAATAGAGAAAATGTATTAAAAAATGCATTGGAATCTGTAAGAAATAATTATGATTTTATAATAATTGATTGTTCGCCATCGTTGGGGTTAATTACTGTAAACAGTTTAGTAGCTGCTGATAGTGTGATGATTCCTGTTCAATGCGAGTTTTTTGCTTTGGAAGGTTTAGGTAAATTATTAAATACTATTAAAATTGTGCAAAATAGATTAAACCCTAACTTGCAAATCGAAGGTATTTTAATGACAATGTACGATGGTCGTTTACGCTTATGTAATCAAGTAGTTAGCGAAGTTCGCAAGCATTTTGATGAGTTAGTTTTTCAAACATTAATTCATCGAAACACACGCTTAAGCGAAGCTCCAAGTGCAGGAAAACCTGTTATTTTGTATGATAGTGAAAGTAAAGGAACTACCAATTATTTAAATTTAGCAAAAGAAATTTTACAAAAAAACAACTTAACAAAAATTTCAAACGCCGAAAGGGTTTTATAAATTCTTTTTTTAAAATTTGATACTTAAAATTGTTGAGTAGTCAAAGTAATTGATATTCAATCTTAAATAAAATATTAAATCGTAAATAACAAATATTAAATACTAAAGTTTTGTCTCCTAAAAACAACAATAAAGAATTATTAGGTAAAGGCATTCGTTCTTTACTTCAAAATATTAACGATGATTTAAAAACTACTACAGGCGAACTTAAAAAAGAGGTGGTAGAAAAAGCAACAACATCAACTCGTTTAAAGTTGGATGATATTGTTGTAAACCCCAAACAACCTAGAAGAGATTTTGATGAAACTGCTTTGAGCGAATTAGCAGCTTCCATTAAAATTCATGATATTATACAGCCCATTACTGTAAGTAAATTGGCTAATGGAAAATTTCAATTAATTGCTGGTGAACGCAGGTTTAGAGCTAGTAAAATTGCTGGTTTAAAAGATGTACCTGTTTATATTAGACAAGTAAATGATGTAGAACTTTTAGAACTTGCTTTGTTAGAAAACTTGCAACGTGAAGATTTAAATGCCATTGAAATCGCATTGAGTTACAAGCGTATGATGGATGAGTTAGAGTATTCACAAGAGCAAGTAGCAGAGAGAATGGGGAAAGAAAGAAGTACAGTAACCAACTATATTAGGTTGCTTAAACTTCCTCCAGATATTCAATTGGCTGTGCGAAATGGTAGTTTAAGTATGGGACATGCTAGAGCTTTAATTAGCATTGATACAGTGGATAGACAATTGTTTGCATTTAGTGAAATAAAAAGTAAACAACTAAGTGTACGACAAACTGAGGAATTGGTGCGTAAACTGTATAAAAATGGTGATTCCAAAGCTACTGTTAATGTTTCGCCAAAAAATAGCTTACCACCATCTTATAAAAAAATTGAAGATAATTTAGCTTCTCATTTTAGCACTAAAGTAAAATTGGCTCACAACAAAAGCGGTCATGGAAGCATTACTGTAGAATATTATAGTTTGCAAGAGCTAAATAAAATTTTAGAGCAAATGAATGTTGTAATTAGTTAGTATTTCAATCAACTTTGCAAAATAATTTTAAAATAGCAAAACACTTAATTGTACTTGTTTTTGTGATATTATCAACAAGTGCTTTTTGCCTTAAATCTAAGGCACAAGTAGTGCAAGTTGCAGATACTCTCAATACAAATCAACAAACAGATACAGCAACAGTAAATAAAAAACCATCTTTAAAACACGATCCCAAAAAAGCTACTCGACGTTCCTTAATAATACCTGGTTGGGGACAAGCCTACAATAAAGAATATTGGAAAATACCAATTGTATATGGTGCATTGTCAATTCCAACAATTACTTTTTTTTACAACAATACCGTTTATAAAGAAACAAAATTTGCTTACGATGCAAGAGTAAAAGCAGCAAAGGTTGGGGCTACCAATGCAGATAGTACAGATTTTTTTAGCTTACAGCCAATATATAAAACTGCAGGGTTAAATGCTATCCAAAGTGTACGAAATGCCTCTCGTAGAGATAGAGATTATAGCATCCTTTGGTTTTTGGTTGTTTGGGGCTTAAACGTTGCAGATGCCACCGTTTTTGGCCATCTTAAAAACTTTGATGTAAGTAAAGATTTGAGTATGAACATAAAACCAGATTTTAACTTTGCCACACGAAGCCCTTCTATCAGTCTTACATTATCATTAAAATCAAATACAAAAAAGGCAATTATTGCAAGGTAAAGTTTAGCTAATTATTAACCTTTTTTAATCTTGTATTCTTTGTTACTTTGTAAAGAAAATAAATAAGCCATGCGTATAATATTTTTTCTTTTTATTTTTTTTGGAGGAATGAATGTGGTTTTTGCACAATGCAAAACCTATGAACTTACAAGTAATGAAGATACCATTAATTGTGTTGATAAATACGATAAAAAACAAGGTAAATGGAAAATTCATTCACCAGGGTTAAGAGGTAATCCTGCAACCGATGATGAAGGTGTATTTAAAGATAATTTAAAGGAGGGATTTTGGCGTAGATATGATGCTTGGGGCATGATGATTGCTTTGGAGCAATACAAATTTGGGCGAAAGCATCTAAAGCAACAATATTTAGATAATGGCAAGTTAGAGCATGTGGAATATTGGATAAGTTTAGACCCAGAAAAAAAGTTTGATACAGTAGATGTGTACGATTTATACGACCCCAATAAAATTGAAAAAAAAATTGTTCCAGTTGTGCCTTATGCTTTAGAGCATGGAACTTGGACATTTTATGATACTGAAACAGGTGCTGTAGTTAAAAAAGAAGAATATGTTTTAGGGCAGTTAAAGCAACCAAAAACCACAAGCATTACCAAAACAGATATTCCTCTAAGTGATACTGCAACTAAGCCAAAAATAAAGCCCACCAAAGAAATGGAAACCTTTGATAAAAAAAATAAAGGCAAGAAAAATGCTATAAGAGATGGGCGAACAGGTAAACTGTTTATTCAACCTCAACAATTTTTACGCCCTCTTTATTTATTTGAGAAACGTATGTGTTAAAAGGAATTGAAGTTTGGCTATAAACCTGTTGCATCGCTTTTTCTACTTCGATAGCAATGGCCTCAGTTTGGCTAAACATAAAAATAGTAGGTCCACTGCCAGCAATTCCACCACCTAAAGCACCTGCTTGTAAGGCTGCATTTTTAACTTCATAATAGTATGGAATTAGCTGACTTCTATAAGGTTCTACCACAACATCTTTTAAACTTCTGCTTATTAAAGCATAATCATGTTGTTGTAAACCAGCAATTAATGCTGCTAAATTTCCCCATTGCTCAATGGCTAATTTTAGTGAAATTTCTGCAGGTAAAATTTTACGTGCTTCTGAAGTTTTAACTTCTATTTGAGGATGAATAATACTTACAAAAAATGGGGGAGCATCAATAGAAATGATGTCTAATGGATTTAAACTTCTTATCAAAGTAAAACCACCATAAATTGTAGGGGCAATATTATCAGCATGTTTACTGCCACTAGCTAATGCTTCACCTTCTAATGCAAATTCAACCAATTCTTCTTTGGTAAAAATATTTCCAAGCAAATGGTTTGCAGCAACTACTACACCAGCTGCACTGCTGCTACTACTACCCAATCCACTACCTGGCTTAATCTTTTTATTGCATACTATTTTAAAGCCTACTACGCTTGGCAATACATTAAGCATAGCTTGTAGTGCCACGCCACAAATGTTTTCAGAAGGATTAGTAGGCAAATTATATTCATCAAGGTTTATAATGGTTACCCCTTTTGTATTGCTAAAACTAATGACAAATTCGTCGGTAGGATTATCTACAGCAAAACCTAAAACATCGAACCCACAAACTACATTGGCTATGGTAGCACAGCTTTTTACAGAAACTTTGGTAAACATTTTTTTGTATTGGTTACAAATTAAGCGGTAAATCTTGTAAAACTTGATTTTTAGATTTAACATTTTTTTAGACTTTTTTACACAACAAATTGCAAAAAATTGTATTTTGCCACACTATTATTATGAAAAGAATCATCCGTTTCGCCACTGCTAGTATTTTACTACTTACTAGCTTTAATTTATTTTCACAAAATATTTCTAATAAAGGAAAAGAGTTTTGGGTAGGGTATGGGCATCATCAATACATGAC
>JBMLOQ010000051.1:0-7820 GCA_049242885.1 Chitinophagaceae bacterium | reverse complement strand
TTAACTCTGGTATTGCAATTACAAATTTACAATCCCAGTTTTTTACATAATGTAATTGTTGACTTATTTCTTCTGTTAAATTCCAAGGAAAAATTACAATAAAATCGGGTTTCGTTTCTTCTATTGCTTCTTTACTTAAAACTGGAATTCTACTCCCTGGTAAAAATTTTTGTTGTTTGTAAGGCGAGGCATCAACAACATATTCAATTAAATCGTTTCCTTTAATGCCACAATAATTTAAAAGTGTATTGCCTTTGGCTGCTGCACCATAACCAATAACTTTTTTACCTGCTCTTTTTTGATTGATTAAAAACTCTATAAAATCGTATTTAATTTTTTCTACCTTAGATTGAAAGTTTTGGTAGTATGCTAATGTGTCTATACCTGCTGCTTTTTCTTTTGAAAGCATAGTAGCAACTGTGGGCTCAATAGTTTTGGAATTATCTTCTGTATGCTTTGCAAATATTCTTAAACTTCCTCCATGTGTACCCAATTCTTGAACATCAAAAATTTTTAATCCTTGTTGCTCAAAAACAGAAACTAAATTGGTTAAGCTTAAATAAGAAAAATGTTCATGATAAATAGTATCAAATTGATTGTGCTGAACTAATTGCAACAAGTGTGGAAACTCGAAAGTATTAACACCATTTGGCTTTAGGGCAATTTTTACACCTTTAACAAAGTCGTTTATATTGGGAACATGGGCTAAAACATTATTACCTAATATCAAGTCTGCTTTGCTTTTTAATTTATTTTCTGCCAATGAGCTACCAAAAAAATCTATAATATTTTCTATACCTTTTTCTATAGCAACTTTTGCTGTATTTGCAGTGGGTTCTACGCCTAAAACGGGTATATTTTTTTCTTTAAAATATTGTAGTAAATAGCCATCGTTGCTTGCAACTTCTACCACCAAGCTATTCTCATTAAACCCAAAACGCTTAGTCATATAATCAGTATAGCTTTTTGCATGTTGCAGCCAACTTGTACTATACGACGAAAAATAGGTGTATTCATTGTTAAAAATAGCATCAGCTTTTTCTAGTTCATCTACTTGCACCAACCAACATTTTTCGCATACAAATACTTTTAATGGGAAATAAGTTTCTGGATGATTCAATTGCTCTGGCTTTACCATGGCATTTGATGGAGGGCATGTTTGCAAATCTGCAAAAACATGGGTGAGTTTATGATTACAATGTCGACAGTTCATATTTTTAGGCAACGTTACAAAGAAAACAAAGTACGTTTAATATATTTTTTTAAATAGTTGTTATTCAAATTTTTTATTTAACTAGTTTTTTAAATAAATATTAGTTACAAAGAGGAGCTTTTTGGCGTATGATTGTCTTTTTGGTTTAATTCAATTCCTTGGAATTCTTTAGTAATTAATTGATGTTGTTTATCTCGTTCACTAACATTTGTTATATCCAATTTCCAATTTATATTAAGGATTGGGTCATCAAATCTAATTCCAGCCTCAACACCAGGAGCATAAAATTCTGAATGATGATAAATAAGTTCTGCATCATTTGTTAACGTTTGAAATCCATGGGCGAAACCTTCTGGTATATAAATCATTTTTTTGTTAGTTGCACTTATTTCAATTCCAATCCATTGTAAAAAGGTAGGGGAGTTTTTTCTTAAATCCACTATTACATCATACACTGCTCCTGCAATACAACGTATAAGTTTTATTTCGGCAAATGGAGGCATTTGATAGTGTAATCCTCTAATGCTGCCTTTTTGTTTTGTAAATGAATGATTGAGTTGAACCCATTTTTTGTTGTGATTTATTGTGGCAAATTCTTCTTCACAATAGGTTCTTGCAAACCATCCACGCTCATCCTCAAATGGTTTTAAGTCTATTACAAAACTTCCTTTTAATATGGTTTCTTTAAATATCATTTATTGTTTGTTACAAAAACGCCAAGTTACGAGATGTTTTTTTAATGCTTTTAAGTTATAAATTTTGGTAGTTATTTATTTGTTGTATTGTATAGTCTAAACTATTTCCATCTTTATACCATTTGATTGTCCATTCAATAGCTTGCTGGCTATTTAGTTTAGGTTGCCAATTTAATTCATTGCTTGCTTTAGAAACATCAAGCATTAGTAAGCCTGCTTCGTGAACATTATTGCTGTTTGATGTATTTTTCCATTCTCCTTTACCCCAATTATCTATTGCAATTTCAACTAAGTTTTGTACAGGTAAATGATCGTTCATTGCAGGTCCAAAATTGTAGGCATTAGCTACTGCCTCATAGTTATTGTAAGCCATTTGAGCCAAAATTAAATAGCCATGTAAAGGTTCTAAAACATGCTGCCAAGGACGAATAGCTAATGGATTTCTTACTTCAATAATTTCATTATTTTGCAAGGCTCTCACAATATCAGGCACAATTCTATCTTCACTAAAATCACCTCCTCCAATTACATTACCTGCTCTAGCACTTACAACAGCTTTTTGATGTGTTTGATAGTTGTTTCTATTAAAAAAACTATTTCTAAAACTACTTATTGCAATTTCACAAGCTGCTTTACTTGCACTGTAGGGGTCGTATCCTCCTAAATTATCTTCTTCTTTGTAGTAATAATGTAATTCCTTGTTTTCATACACTTTATCGGTGGTGATACAAATTACTATACATTTTTTTTGAAGTTTGTTTACTGCTTCTAAAACATTACAAGTGCCTACCACATTTACATCAAAAGTTTCGCTAGGTATTTGATAAGATTTGCGAACCAATGGTTGTGCAGCTAAATGAAAAATAATATCTGGTTGAAAATCTATAATTGAGTTTTCAAGATTTTCTTTGTCTCTTATATCTCCAATTTGATGTTGAAAGTTGAGTTTACCATCAATTAAATTAAATAACCCATGTTCATATGCTGGTTCTAAGGAATATCCTTTTACTACTGCACCTAAACTGTTAAGCCAACACAAAAGCCAAGAGCCTTTAAAGCCTGTATGGCCTGTGAGGAATATTTTTTTATTTTGATAAAATGTAATCAATTTAAATTATTTATTTAATCCCATTTTTTCCAATCGGCATTATTATTTTGCCATAAGTCTTCTAATTCTAATTTATCTCTTAAAGCATCCATACATTTCCAAAATCCTCTATGCTTATATGCTATAAGTTCGCCATTATTTGTTAAATCTTCCAATGGTTTATCTTCCCACATGGTATCGCTTACATTGCCTTGTAAGTATTGAAATATCTCAGGTTTTAATACAAAAAAGCCCCCATTAATCCATTTGCTTTCATCTTTACTTTTTTCTCTAAAAGTTTTTACTTTATCATTTTCAGTTAAATCCATTCCTCCAAATCTACTCATCATACTAATTGCTGTTACTGTTGCAATTTTGTTGTGCAGTTTGTGAAATTCAACTAACTGGGTAATATTTACATCACTTACACCATCGCCATAAGTAAGCATAAAATCTTGGTTGCCAATGTATTTTTGTACTTGTTGCAACCTGCCAGCAGTTTTTGTGTGTAAGCCTGTATCTACTAAAGTTACTTTAAAGTTATCACTTTTTGTTCCTAAAACTTCCATTTTATTGGTTGCCAAATCAATAGAAATATCTGAGTTATGCAAAAAATAATTCATAAAGTATTCCTTAATTACATATCCCTTATAGCCAAGGCAAATTATAAAATCGTTGTAGCCATAATAGCTATACATTTTCATAATATGCCACAATATAGGCTTGCCACCAACTTCAACCATTGGTTTTGGGCGTACATCAGTTTCTTCACTAATTCTAGTACCTAAACCTCCAGCAAAAATTACAACTTTCATGTATTGGCTTTAATTTTTTAATTTACTAATGCAACAATTTTACTAGCCAACCAGCTTTTATAGATGGGGGTAATCCATTTATCTTCAACATCTTTTTTTGTAGATACTAAGTTGTTAAAAAACAAAGTTTCGTTATTAATAAAGTTGTTGTTATAAGCATATTGTAATTGAGAGTAGGGGAGTATTTCAATTTTATCTTTTATGTAAAAAGCTAATTGCTGCCTATCAAACATATTTACCTTAAATGTTTCTTCGATTTGCTTTATAAGATGTACGCTACTATCTGTACTGCAACCACCAACAGTTACATTGGTTTCATCTGCCATTAACAATACAAACCTCCCAAAAAATAAATTGGCAAATCCTTTTACTCCAGCTCCATGACTTTTCCAGTTTGTAATAAAATTTAACATTAAATCTTCTATTTCAAAAGCTTCTTGAATGGAAAACAGCCTGCTACTTTGATAAATCCAAACCTTTGAATTATCATTAAAATCTATGGGTAAGTTATTTTTAATATCGAACATAATTATAATTGTTGAGCTACAATTTCTGCAATGTCTAGCACTTGTATTTCGTTTTCTTTTTCTCTATTTTTTACGCCATCTGTAAGCATTGTATTGCAAAAAGGACAAGAGCTTGCGATAATTTTTGCACCAGTTGCAATAGCTTCATCAGTTCGCTCTATATTAATTCTTTGATTGCCTTTTTCATCTTCTTTAAACATTTGTGAACCACCAGCACCACAGCACAAACCATTGCTACGGCAACGTTTCATTTCAACTAAATCGGCATCTAAGGCTTCTAAAATTTCTCTTGGAGCTTCATAAATATTATTAGCACGTCCTAAATAGCAGCTATCGTGAAAGCTAATTTTTTTGCCTTTAAAATTTCCACCATCTTTTAGTATAATTTTCCCTTCATTTATTAATTGTTGAATAAAGGTGGTATGATGAATAACTTCGTAATTGCCTCCCAAAGCTGGATATTCGTTTTTTAGCGTATTAAAGCAGTGAGGACAAGCAGTAACAATTTTTTTTACTTCATAACCATTTAAAACCTGAATGTTTTGGTATGCCATCATTTGAAACAAAAATTCATTGCCTGCACGCCTAGCTGGGTCGCCAGTGCAAGCTTCCTCTTTACCTAAAATTGCATAATTAATGTTGCAAGCATCTAAAATTGTTGCAAAGGCCTTTGTTATTCTTTGTGCTCTAGCATCAAAGCTACCAGCACAACCTACCCAAAATAGTACATCAGGTTGTTTGCCTTCTGCTAAAAGGTTGGACATTATTGGTACATTCATTTACAAAATTTAAGCTTCAAAAATAGCTATCTAATGCATATAAAAATTAGATGTTTAAATGTGTTGTTGATTTTGTAGTTTAAAAAAACTCGAGTAGTAAAACTTTTAAATAAAATTTATTAAAATTCTTTTTGCTATTTAAAATCTGCTTCTATATTTGCAACCCAATTAAAAAGGGAGGTGAGGTGGATGAGTGGCTGAAATCACCAGTTTGCTAAACTGACGTAGGGGTTAAACTTTACCGGGGGTTCGAATCCCCCCCTCACCGCAAAAGGTTGTCTTTAGATAAATTTCTAAGACAACCTTTTTTAGTTTTAATACCTATACAATTTTCAATCAATTATTCGATTATTAAAGCACTTACCTTTTTATAAAATAATTAATAAGGAAATTTTACACTTGAAAATAGAAAAGCTACCGATAAGGTAGCTTTTCTATTTAGTTGTTAAGTTTTAGTGATGATGTTCACTTACCATTTTACTAAAATCTTCAAAAGATATTGAAGCTTCGGTAGTATTTATTTGTGAAACAAGTGCACCAAACATTTTTTCGCTTTGTATTCTGTAAAAACTATCTTCAACAAATTTTTTGTCTTTAACCATTCTATCTGCATATTCTTCAATCCAAGGTTGGCTATCGTCTAAAGCACTCATATTCATATATCCAAATAATTGTTTTTTAGCAAAAGCCCTTATATCATCGTGCTCTACTTTTATATTGTTGTCTTTGGCTAGTTTTTCAGCTATGATAGTCCACTTTAAGCTTTTTGCAAATGCTGGATATTCTTCAATAGCTTCTTCTTCTGATTTTCTTTTTTCGCCTCCCACTTGCAACCATTTTTTTAAGAAATTTTCTGGCAATTCCATAGATACATTATCCAGTAAGCTATGATAAATTTGATCATGTAATTGGTTTAGTGTTTGTGGCTCGAATGCTGTTTTAATTTCGTTTTCAATAGCTACTTTAAACGCAGCTTCATCTGCAATTTCTGCATTTGGATAGGCTGCTTTAAATAATTCTTCATTTAAAGGGGCTTCTTCAATCCCACCAATTTTTGTAATGGTTAATTTAAAAAGCTTACTCTTATTTTCGTCATTATTTTCTAGTCCTAGGTCTTGTAAAATGGTATTCAATTCTTTTTCATTTAAGCCTTCTCCAAGCTTAATGGTAAAAGAATCTCCAATGATTTTACCCATTAAACTTCCTGCAACTTCAGAAGAAAAATAGCTCACTAACAAGCTATTTGTAAATTCATTTGCTCCTTCGATGGAATCACCAGATTCAGATACTTCTGTAAGTGTTACATTAAGCATGTTTTTTTCGCTATTAACTGCTTCTAAATCCTGCATTTTACCATGGCGTGTTGCTAAACGTTTTACTTCATCTTCTATCATTGTAGAGGTAACTTCAATGTTGTATTTGGTAGCATTAATGTTTTTAGTATTTACTTCAAAAGCAGGTTTAACGCCAATTTCAAAAGGCATGCTTATGTCTGTAGGGTTATTCATATCTATCACTTTCATATCAAATTCAAGTGGTAGTGGCTGAGCAAAAATGTCTAGTTTTTCCGTTTCTAAATAGCTAAACAATTTTTGTTCTACTGTTTTTATTACTTCTTCTTGAAACACACCGTTGCCATACATTTTTTTTACTAATCCTGCAGGTACCATTCCTTTTCTAAATCCTGGTATGTTAGCAGTTTTTGCGTATGTTTTTAATTTGTCATCAAAATTTTTCTTGTAATCCTCTGGTGTTACTGTTACTACAATTTTTTCGTGTAATAAACCAATAGATTCTTTTACTACAGTTGCCATAATCTTTTTTAAAGCTCATCCCTACTTGAGTAGAATTGTTTAATAAAAAAAGCCTCCACTAGGGATGGAGGCTTTTGGTGCGGGTGGAGGGACTCGAACCCCCATGCCTCGCGGCACCAGATCCTAAGTCTGGCGTGTCTACCAATTTCACCACACCCGCTCAATTTTGTTTTTTCAAACTTTGAAATTGGGTTGCAAAAGTAGGGAAATGCTATTATTAATAAATTATTTTTTTTGAGTTTTTTTGATAATTGTTTCTTCAAAATTTTTATTTGATAGCTAGACCTTTACATTTGCCAAAATTTTAAAAAAAGAATGGAGTATAGTAAATTAATTTCTGTAACTGGTAAGCCTGGTTTATTCGAGCTTATAAGTAGTAAAAGTGATGGTGCTTTGGTTAAATCTATTGATGATAAAAAAGTAACCTTTGTAAGCAATAGGGTACATAATTTTTCTCATTTAGAGAGCATTGAAGTATATACAGAATCAGAAAATGTAAACTTGGTGGACATTTTTAAAGCAATGGACAGTTCAAGCGAAGCTTTACCCAACGAAAAAGACGCTAAAGCTACAAAAACTTATTTTCAACAAGTTTTTCCTACAATGGATTTTGAAAGGGTTTATGATAGTGATAGGAAAAAAATGGTAAAATGGTTTAATATTTTAAAAGAAAACCAAATTGAATTAAAACTTAGTAATCAAGATTCCCAAGAAGAATCTTCAAAAGAAATTGAAGCATAATCAACATTAAAAAGCCCTCAAAATGAGGGCTTTTTAATGTTGATTATTTATTTGTATTTTTTATATGAATAGCTTGATAATGTAATAAAAAATTGCAGCCATTAAAGCTGAAATGGGGATGGTAATTATCCAAGCCCAAAGTAAATTAA
>JBMLOQ010000050.1:0-6063 GCA_049242885.1 Chitinophagaceae bacterium | reverse complement strand
TATAAAAAAACTTTGAATCCAAAGTAACCTTTGTTCCTTAATAAGAATTCCATCAAAATGCATTAAAACTTATAGAAAGATAAAGTTAGGAAACTAGGAAAAGGGAATATACATTCAATTATAAATCAAGTAATAATCCATCCTTAATTTTCTTTCAAATCTTTATCAGGTTTAGGTAAATAGTTGGGTTTTTCTGTTATAATTTTTTCAAAAGGCACATCGGTAAAAACCCATTTTCCTTTTACCCACTTAAATCCTTCGTAATCGCCATAAGGCACAAGTGTATATTTTAAATTTGGTTCGTTGCTTTCGCTTATTAAATGATCCATAAAAATAATACCACTATTTTTCTCATAATTCATTCTTGCCCCACCATCTTTTTTAAACTCTAAACAAAATCTATAAGCTGGGGGATAAGGTTTTATACCATCATTAGGGTAGCTAAAAATGGGAGCTCCAAATTGTGGTTTCCCTTCGGCATTGAAAGTTAGAATTTCAATGTATTTTTTGTTACTTCTAGCATCATTGCCATCGCTGCCAAGCAAAGTGTAATAGGTAGTTTTGCCTACTTTTTTCATTACAATATTGTAATAAATGGCACCTATCCATCTATTGGCATCCCTTACACTATCTAGCGGATTTTCAGTAAAATCACTAACATCAAACAAAGGAAAAAGTTTTAGGCTTCCATCAGCTGTTTTCATTTGTATAGCTCCTCTTTGACGGTAATAACTAAAATCTTTCATCACTTGCCATGTAAAAATTTTAAAGCTACTATCGGGCGACATTAGTTTTGAAATTTGCAAAGAATCGAAATTATAGTAAAACGAATTTTTTATTTTTAAGGCTTGTACAAAACCTCTTACAAAAGCACTATCACTTTTAAAACGAGTTAAAAAATCTTCTGAATTTATAATGCTATCTGTATGAACTTTAAGTTGCTCTTCCATTTGTTGTAACTGCTTTTTACTAGTAATATCAAGTGTTTGAGCAATTGCCATGTTTGTTGTAAGTAAAATAAATATTGGAAGAAGTTTTTTCATTTACAGTTCTCTTGTTTTTTATATGATACCTTTTGATGTTGTTTTACAAAATTGGTTTACTTTTTTTTGTAAGCCCTTTGTACTATTTGTTTATAATTCTAAAACCTTGCCAAAGGAAAATTAAAATACAACAACAGGTATATTTTTTAAAAACTTTAGCTTTTTGTTAATGATTTTGCAAAGTGCAGCAAATCTTCGAATCTATAGTCAATACTTTCATTTGGTAAAACTACTTCTGGATGTGTAGTAGCTACAAAAACACTTTTAACCCCTGCGTTTCTAGCAAATTTCATATCGCTCATTCTATTGCCCACCATAAAAGTTTTTTCTAAGTTTATAGAAGGAAAATCAGAGGCAGCTTTAAATGCCATTCCAGGATTTGGCTTACGGTTGGGCGAAGCATTATCATCATCTGCACAATAGTAAATAGCATCGATTCTGCCACCATGGGCAGTTATTACTTCACGCATTTTAGAATGTATGGTATGCAAATTTTCATCAGTCATTAAACCTCTGCCTATACCTCTTTGATTGGTAATTAAAACTATGTTTTCAAAAAAACTATTTATTATTTTCAAAGCTTCAATAACCCCATCTAAAAATTCAAACTCATCCCAAGTATATATGTAATCTTCTTTTTTTTCTTTATTAATTACCCCATCTCTATCAATAAAGAGTGAGTAGCCCTTGCTGATAGTTATTTGCTGGGTTTTGTTATTAATTTGCATTTTTACTTATTATTTGTTGTGTAATTTTTTCTTTCACTGTTGCATGCCATTCCTCTTGCAAAATACTGAGAACAATACTAGTTCTTCTGCCACCAAACAAGTTAGGAACATCTTGCCTTAAAATTCCTTCAACAGTGCAGCCAATACTTTTCATGGCGGCTACACTTCTATCATTCAAAATATCTGCTCTTAATTCTACTCTTATGAAATTCATTTTTTCAAAAGCAAATTCAAACAATAATTTCTTGCAACGTTTATTTAAGCTAGTTCCCCTAAATCTTTCACCATACCAAGTATAACCAAGTTGAGTGGTTCTAAAATTATTTTTAACATCATAAAACCTTGTACTGCCTGCATATTGTTTTGTGATTTTATCATAAACTATAAAAGGGTACATGTGCTTATCTGTTCTTCCTTTAAGGGCATCATTAATATATTGTTTTAAGTTTGCTTCACCAGCAGCAGTTATTAATCCATATTTCCAAGTTTCGGGTTCGTTTAAACTAAATTCAAGCAAATTGTTGCAGTCATTTTCTTCTAAAGGTCGCAATAAAATGCAATCATCTTCGAGAATATAATTTTCGCTGAAGTCTAAAGCAGCAATAGTTGTATTTAGCATATCTAAGTAATTTATTATCAAACCAAAAGGTATAATATTGCAGCAAATTTATAAGATTAAAACAACCCAAAAACCGTAAATAATTATGTGTGGAATAGTAGGATATATTGGACATAGAGATGCATACCCAGTAGTAATAAAAGGTTTAAAGAGATTAGAATATCGAGGATATGACAGTGCAGGTATTGCATTACTTAATAATGGAATTAAATTATATAAAAAGAAAGGAAAAGTTGCCGATTTAGAGGAAAGTATTGTTGGTGCAGATATTTCTGGCAATATCGGAATTGGCCATACTAGATGGGCAACACATGGTGAGCCAAGTGATAGAAATGCACACCCTCATTTAAGTAATGATGGCACTATCGCCATGCTGCATAATGGTATAATTGAAAATTATGCTACATTAAAAACTGAATTAATTAGCAAAGGCTATACATTTAAAAGTGATACAGATACCGAAGTGCTTTTAAATTTTATACAGGATATTAGAAATAATAATAATTGCAGTTTAGAAGAAGCTTTGCGAATAGCACTAAAACGTATTGTTGGAGCTTATTGCATTTTATTGGTTGAAGTTGCCACCCCAGATACTATTTATGCTGCACGAAAGGGTAGTCCTTTGGTGATTGGAATAGGTAAAGGAGAACACTTTTTGGCTAGTGATGCAAGCCCTATTATTGAGTTTACAAAAGAAGTTGTTTATGTAAACGATTATGAAATAGCTATTGTAAAAGCTGATGAGTTGGTACTTAAAAATTTAGGAAACGAAAAACAAACTCCATTTATTCAAAAACTAGATTTGGAATTGGCTGCTATTGAAAAAGGTGGTTACGACCACTTTATGATTAAAGAAATTCATGAGCAACCAAGCACTATACAAGATTGTTTGAGAGGAAGATTATTGCCAGATGTAGGCGAAATAAGAATGGCTGGAATTGAAAATAATTTTGACAAATTAGCTAATGCTAATAGAATTATTATTGTTGCTTGTGGTACTAGTTGGCATGCAGCTTTGCTTGCAGAATATTTATTTGAAGAGTTGTGTAGAATACCTGTTGAGGTTGAATATGCAAGTGAATTTAGATATAGAAATCCAATTATTAACGAAGGTGATGTAATTATAGCCATATCTCAAAGTGGTGAAACTGCAGATACGATGGTTGCTTTAGAAAATGCAAAGCAAAAAGGTGCATTTATTTTTGGTGTGGTAAATGTTGTAGGTAGTAGTATTGCACGTATTAGTCATGCAGGAGCATATACACATGCAGGACCTGAAATAGGAGTTGCTAGTACAAAGGCATTTACTGGTCAATTGGCGGTGTTAATGATGATGGGTTTTAAAATTGCTCATCACAAAAAAACAATAACTGAAGAACGATATATGCAGCTATTGAATGAATTGAACGATATACCACAAAAAGTAGCAACTATATTGACGCAAACTGAGCATATTAAAACTGTTGCTGAAAAGTATAAAGATTGCAGTAATGCTTTGTTTTTAGGACGTGGTTATAATTTCCCAATTGCTTTAGAAGGAGCATTAAAACTTAAAGAAATTAGCTACATTCATGCAGAAGGCTATCCTGCTGCAGAAATGAAACATGGACCTATTGCTTTAGTTACTGAAGAATTGCCAGTTGTTTTTGTAGCTACAAAAGATAGTTATTACGAAAAGATTGTAAGCAATGTTCAAGAAATAAAAGCTCGAAAAGGAATGGTTATTGCCATTGCAACAGAAGGAGATACCATAATTCCAAGTATGGCAAATGATACCATTTTTGTGCCAGATGCTGATGAAATAGTTGCACCTTTATTAAGCACTATTCCTTTACAATTACTAAGCTATTATGTTGGTGTAGCCAAAGGCTACAATGTAGACATGCCAAGAAATTTGGCTAAAAGTGTAACCGTGGAGTAGGTTCTTTTTCAAAGGCATATAGCTTTGTTTTTTGTTAATCAATAAGTTTAAGGCATTAATTTTTTGCGATTATTCAAGTTGTCTAATTGCATATTTACATATTTAAATTAAAACATGTTAATTCACGAAGATGATAGTTTGGCTGTTTTCAACAAGCCTAGTGGGATAGATAGTGAAGATGTAATTTTTTTTCAAAATTTATTGGAGTATCAAGTAAAATTATTTGTTGTACATAGATTAGACAAACGAGCTCAAGGGCTTATACTCTTTGCTAAAAATGCTGGGGTTGCAGCTTTACTAAGCGAAGGTTTTAAAAATGAAACTACCCAAAAAACGTATCATGCAGTAGTAGGTAATGCACCAAATCCATTAACTAGTACACTAGAAAATTGGATAGAGAAAAACAGTAAATTACAAAAAGCATTTGTAGTACAACAAAAAACAAATGATGCTAAATTAGCAAAGCTACAATACAGTACTGTAAAGCAAAGTATTAAATATAGTTTGTTAGAAATACAACTACATACAGGACGATTTCATCAAATACGTGCCCAATTAGCATATATAAAATCTCCTATAGTTGGAGATGTAAAATATGGATTTAAACGCACTGTTGCTGATGGAAGTATTTTTTTGCAAGCTAGTGGTATATCATTTAAGCATCCAATCTCTAAAAAAAATATGAACTTCACAATTCCTTTACCAACTGGTTGGGCAAAATATGGATTTGAGTAAGTTTTTTTACAAAATCACATCTTGCAAAATCACACTTTTAGTTGGATGGTCAGTATTGTAATGTAGGCCTCTACTTTCTTTTCTAAAACTAGCACCTTTTACAATAAGATAGGCAACTGTAATAAGGTTTCGTAACTCACAAAGCTGAGGTGATACTTTGGTATTACGATACAAAGTTTCTGTTTCTTCGTACAATAAATCAAGGCGTTTCATGGCACGTTGCAAACGTACATCTGTACGTACAATGCCCACATAATCACTCATTATGCTTTGTAATTCTTTAAGACTCTGTGTTATTAGAATCATTTCTTTGGGTTCAGTTGTGCCTAAAGCATTCCAATCAGGGAAACGACTAGCCTCTCTTAAAGCATCCAAATTAGGCAAAGTAGGGTCGTTCGAGAAAATGGAAGTATAAGCACTAATTGAAGCATTTTCTTCGTTTAACTCTTTGTCTTGATTTGTTAATTTCAAAAAAGCTCTATGTGCAAAAACCATAGCTTCTAATAAACTATTACTTGCCAATCTATTAGCTCCATGCAAGCCAGTGCTAGCACACTCTCCACAAGCAAATAAATTTTGTATAGAGGTTTGTGCATACTCATTGGTTTTAATACCACCACAGCTGTAATGTGCAGCAGGTGCAACTGGTATATAATGCTGCATAACATCAATTCCAATACTCAAACATTTTTGGTAAATATTTGGGAAATGCTGAATAAACTTTTCTTTGTTAAAATGTGTACAGTCTAAATACACACATTCAACCCCAGCTTTTTTCATTTCATTATCAATGGCTCTTGCAACAATATCACGAGGGGCAAGGTCTTTACGTTCGTCATATTTTTCCATAAAAGCTTCGCCTTGCTTATTTCTCAAAATGCCTCCATCACCTCTTACAGCTTCAGTAATTAAAAAACTTGGCGATACTCCAGGCTCGTATAAAGCTGTTGGATGAAACTGAATAAACTCCATATTTTCAATTCTTCCTTTTGCTCTATAAACCATTGCAATTCCATC
>JBMLOQ010000049.1:3282-6970 GCA_049242885.1 Chitinophagaceae bacterium | reverse complement strand
TTTACTTACATAGTTGCTTCACAATAGTTGGACCTTGGTAAACAAAGCCAGTCCATACTTGTAAAAGATTAGCACCTGCATTCATTTTCTCGATTGCATCTTGCTTTGTAAAAATTCCACCACTTCCAATAAGCGTAATTTTACCATTTGTTTTATTGGCTATATACTGCAAAACTTCAGTGCTTTTTTGCTGAACTGGTTTTCCGCTTAATCCACCTGCACCTATAGCTTCCACTTCAATTTTTGAAGTAACTAAATTACTTCTATCAATTGTAGTATTACTAATAACCAATCCATTTAGTTGTTGCTCAAAGGCAATGTCAATTATATCATCCAGTTCATTTTCATTTAAATCTGGTGCAATTTTTAACAATAGAGGTTTTGGTTTGATTTGCTTTTTATTAAAACTTTGAAGTTCAGTAAAAATTTTTGTTAGCATGGGCTTTTCTTGCAAAGCTCTTAATCCAGGGGTATTAGGGCTACTTACATTTACAACAAAATAATCTACAACAGAATGTAATTTTTCAAAACAAATTAAATAATCTTTCCAAGCATCTTCGTTGGGTGTAAGTTTATTTTTTCCAATATTGCCACCTATTATAAAATCACTTGTTTCGTGCTCTTGTTTCCAAAGTTCTAATCTTTTTTTTATTGCATCAACGCCATGATTATTGAAACCCATTCTATTTATTAATCCTTTATCTTTTGGCAATCTAAACAGTCGAGGCTGCGAATTTCCATCTTGTGGTAATGGCGTAACTGTTCCTATTTCTACAAAACCAAAGCCAAGTGCTTTAAGCTCCTTTAGATATAGAGCATTTTTATCAAATCCAGCACCTAAGCCAATGGCATTTCTAAACTTCAAACCAAAAAAACTTACACTATTAGTTTCCAATTTTGGGGTACAATAATGCTCAATCCATTTGAGTATAAACTTAATATTACAAAGTTTTTGTAATATACCCATACTAAAATAATGCACTTTCTCTGCATCAAACAAAAACAAAAAATTCCTAACCAAATTATACATGAGGCAAAGAAAAGCTTTTATTGTTGATGATTTGTTGATTGATTATTGACTGATTTAATAATTAATATCTAAAATTTGATATTTAACTGCCTAATGACTAATGACTATTGACCAATGACTATCTACTTACTACTTTTTACCAATGACTATTGACTATTATAGATTGACCATTACATTTGCAACAATTATTTATATAAAAAATGACAATTAGTTATAACTGGCTTTGTGAATATTTACCAGAAGTTGTAGAAGTTGAAAGGCTATCAAAAATTTTAACCTCAATAGGCTTAGAAGTTGAAAGTGTAACTCCTTTTGAAAGTATTAAAGGAGGATTAAAGGGTTTGGTAATTGGAGAAGTGCTAACATGCAGCAAACACCCAAATGCAGATAAATTAAGTTTAACTACTGTAAATATTGGAACTGAAACACCTTTAAATATTGTTTGTGGAGCTGCTAATGTTGCTGCTGGACAAAAAGTTGTAGTTGCCCCAATAGGTGCTACCATTTACCCATTACATGGTGATGCACTTACAATGGAAAAAAGAAAAATTAGAGGCGAATTAAGTGAAGGTATGATTTGTGCAGAAGATGAAATTGGCTTATCTGATAACCATGATGGAATTTTAGTTTTAAATAATGACGTTGTAATTGGACAAACAGCAGCCGAATATTTTAAACCTTACACAGATTTTGTAATAGAAATTGGACTCACCCCAAATCACATGGATGCTATGAGTCATCTTGGTGTTGCTAGAGATGTTTGTGCTTATTTAACACATCATAGCAATAAAGAGCAAAAAGTAAAATTACCTTTTCAAAACAACTTCAAAGCAGACAATAATAACTTACCAATTAGTGTAACCATAAATAATAAAGATGCTTGTTCTAGATATGCAGGTATAAGTATTTCTGGAGCACAAGTTGCCCCTTCGCCCAATTGGTTAAAAGAAAAACTACAAGCTATTGGTTTAAGAAGCATTAACAATATTGTAGATATTACAAACTATGTATTGCACGAAACTGGGCAACCGCTTCATGCTTTTGATGCTGATAAAATTGAAGGAAATGCAATTATTGTAGACACTTTAGAAAAAGACACTCCATTTTTATCACTCGACGAAAAAGAAAGAAAATTACAAGCATCAGATTTATGTATTTGCGACGCCAATAAAAAACCCATGTGCATTGCAGGTGTTTTTGGTGGTTTAAATAGTGGTATTACCAACACTACTACAAATATTTTTTTAGAAAGTGCATGGTTTAATCCTCAATATATAAGGGCAACTAGTATGCATCATGCGTTACGTACAGATGCTGCAACAAGATTTGAAAAAGGGGTTGACATAAGCAATACAGTTAATGTTTTAAAACGTGCAGCACTTTTAATAAAAGAAATTGCAGGAGGAGAAATAAGCAGTGATGTTGTAGATATTTTTGAAGGAAAAGAAAAAACACAAGTAGCTCTTAAATATCATTACCTAAAAAAATTAAGTGGCAAAAATTATCATCCCGATGCTGTAAAAAAAATACTTACTGCTCTAAATTTTGAAATTGTAAAAGAAGGCATAGATGATATTTGGGTTGCTGTACCATTTAGCAAGCCAGATATAACTTTACCTGCAGATTTGGTGGAAGAAGTTTTACGAATTGATGGTTTAGATAATATTGAAATACCTAGTTTAATAAGTATTTCACCAGCCATAAATACACTAAGCTTTAAAGAAAATGCTAAAGAGAAAATCGCCAACTTTTTAGTAGGACAAGGTTTTCACGAAATACTTACCAATAGCATTACTAATAGTAAATATTACAACGAATCTACATTAAACAACACGGTTAAAATGATGAATAATTTAAGTGTTGACCTAGATGTGCTTCGTCCTAGTATGCTAGAAACAGGATTAGAAACAATTGCTTATAATATTAACCGAAAAAATAACAATTTACGTTTGTTTGAAATAGGCAAAACATATAGTAGCAATGGAGTAGGTAATTATTTCGAGCAAGAACATTTCGCAATTTTTATTACAGGAGAATACACTGAAACAACTTGGCAACAAAAATCGCAAGGTTCTACTTTTTATGATGCAAAAGGCATTGCTTTAAGCATTTGTAATTTAATGCAACTTCCAAAAATTAAAGTTACAAAAGCCGAAGACACTTCTGATATTCTAATATCTAGTGGCAAAAAACAAGTAGCTACAATTTTTACAATACACAATAAGCAACTTCAAAATTTTGATATTAAACAACCTGTATTTTTTATAGATTTTAATTTTGATACATTGCTTGAAGCAATACAAAACAACACAATTGTGTATAAAGAAGTAAGTAAATTTCCTTCTGTACAGAGAGATTTAGCCTTGTTACTAGATAAAAATATAACATTTGAAGCAGTAGAAGCAAGTATTAAAAAAACTAATACTACTAAACTGCAAACTGTGAAATTATTTGATATATTCGAAAGTGAAAAATTAGGCAACAACAAAAAAAGTTTAGCTGTAAACTTTACCTTTTTAGACGAAGAAAAAACGCTTACCGATAAAGAAATTGATGCCATGATGCAAAGAATAATTGGTGCTTTAGAAAAAGATGTAGAGGCTGTAGTAAGAGGGAATTAAACAATTGGAAAATATAACAATTCAACAATTTAGCAAT
>JBMLOQ010000049.1:0-3182 GCA_049242885.1 Chitinophagaceae bacterium | reverse complement strand
AACAATTTAGCAATTAAACAATTTGACAATTAAATAACACTTGATTCAACAAATAACAAATATTAAACAACTAGTTCAACAACTTGTAAAGCAACAACAAGTGTTAGAAAAAGAAAATACTCAACTTAAAAAAGAATTAAGTAACCAATCAATTGTAACTACGGAGCAAACCAAACATATTGAACAACTAAAGCAAAAAATTGATGGCTTAAAACTTAAAGGCAGTAATCTTTTACCAGAAGAAAAAAGTGCAATGGTTAAAAGAATTGATGGCTATTTAAAAGAAATAGATTTGTGTTTAGAAGCTCTGAATAAAGAATAAACCTTAAATCTATTATTAGAAAAAATCATGAACGAATTAATACCCATAAATATCACTATTGCCGACAGAACTTATCGTTTAAAAATTGATAAAGAAGATGAAGAAACGGTTCGCAAAACTGTAAAAGTGATAAATGATAAAATTTTAGAATACAAAAGCAATTTAGCGGGTAAAGACATGCAAGATTTTGTTTCCATGGCAATGCTTTGGTTTGCCACAGAGCAAACTAAGAATAGTACAATTATTATAAACAACAAAGAAATTGAAGATGAGTTAAATACCATAGAACAGCTTTTAACTAAATCCATAAGATAAAATACAGAGAGTTGGCTTAAAAGTCTGAAATCATTATTTCTTCAATAAAAAGTGATTATACAGAATTTTAATTTTTCCAATTTGGAATTTGGTAGATATACTTTACAATTGCATATAATTTAATACGCATTTTCAACATGAACGAAGTATTTGCTCTTAAAAATGAAAAAAGTTGGCAATCTGCCATAATTCATGAAAATCAAATTTTGCTCATCAACAAAAGTTATAAAACTCAAGACGAATTTTTAGCGAAGTTTAACGATAAAAGTTTTTTTAGATCTACCAAAACTATTAACATTAATAGTATTCATCAACTCACACACTTAGAAAATAATCCTGAAGAGTTAACAATTAGTTACGATACAAAAAAAACAGAGAAACTAAAGTTTGAAAGCAATACGCAACTACAAACATTTTGCAATACAATAGTTACAACAAATAATTTCAATGGCACAGTTCAATCTTTGTCAACATTTAAAGCTATTCAAAGCTCTCTAATTGGAATTGTAATTAGTGCTGTTGTTGGTTGGTTGCTCTATACAGAAGCAGCCATTTTAGAAGCTGGTGGTACTATAGAAATTACTGGTCGCAAAAGATTATTTAAGGAAATATTAGCAAAAGGAGCAGAAATTTTGGGCACAACTGGTAGTTTAATTGCTGCAAGTGCCGCTATAATTTTCTTTGGATTTTTACTTTATAAAAAATCAAAAACACCACCAACCGAGGTGATTTATCAATAAAAATATTTTTATGAATACTACTTTCACACAACGAATTGCTAAAGAATTAGAAGAAATTGAATCTGCTGGCTTATTTAAAAAAGAAAGAATAATTACCAGCGAGCAAGGAGCAGAAATTGTAGTTAATGGCAAAACTGTTTTAAACTTTTGTGCCAATAATTATTTAGGCTTATCAAGCCACCCTAAAGTTATAGAAGCTGCTCACAAAGCCATTGATACTCATGGATATGGTATGAGTAGTGTACGTTTTATTTGTGGTACTCAAGATATTCATAAAGAACTTGAACAAAAAATTGCAACTTTTTTGGGCACCGAAGACACCATTTTATACGCTGCTGCTTTTGATGCAAATGGTGGTGTTTTTGAACCATTATTTAACGAAGAAGATGCCATTATTAGCGATGCCCTTAACCATGCAAGTATAATAGATGGGGTTAGATTGTGTAAAGCCCAAAGGCATAGATACGAGCATAACAACATGGAAGATTTAGAAGCTAAATTACAAGCAACACAAAGCTGTAGAAGCAGAATAATTGTTACTGATGGTAGCTTTAGTATGGATGGAACTATTGCTCAGCTAGATGTTATTTGCGATCTTGCTGACAAATATGATGCTATTGTAATGATAGACGAATGTCATAGCTCAGGGTTTTTAGGAAAAACAGGAAGAGGTACACACGAATATAGAAATGTAATGGGGCGTATTGACATCATTACTGGAACATTAGGTAAAGCATTAGGTGGGGCAAGTGGAGGATTTACAAGTGGTAAAAAAGAAATTATTGAAATGCTAAGGCAAAGAAGTCGCCCATATTTGTTTTCAAACACAGTAGCTCCAAGCATTGTTGGTGCAAGCATTGCAGTGCTAGATATGCTTACAGAAACTACTGAATTAAGAGATAAACTTGAATACAATACCACCTATTTTAGAACCCAAATGACAAAAGCTGGGTTCGACATAAAACCTGGAGATCATCCTATTGTACCAATTATGTTATACGAAGCCACTGTTGCACAGCAATTTGCAGCAAAACTTTTAGAAGAAGGTATTTATGTAATTGGCTTTTTTTATCCTGTGGTGGCTAAAGGTTTGGCACGTATAAGAGTTCAATTAAGTGCTGCACACGAGCAACACCATTTAGATAAAGCTATTGCAGCTTTTACAAAAATAGGGCATGAATTAGGCGTATTAAAAAACTAATTTTTTTATATAAATTTGATTAAAAATAACAACATGGAAAATTATCAACAAGAAACAGTTGCAACACCAGAACAAAACCTTTTTAACTTCGGTATTGAACATCAAGGTTTAGAGTATTTAAAATCGAGTGCCAAATGGGAAAAATTTATGGCTATTGTAGGTATTATTTGGATAAGCATTGCCATTCTTTTTTTAGTATTTGGCGGAAGTTTCCTTTCAACTTTTATGATGAGTCAGTCAATGAGAGGCCTAGAAGGTGTGGATGGAACTTCCACTGCACTAGCAGGTGGTATTATGACGGGTGTCTTTATTTTTTATGCTTTATTATTGGCTGTGTTACTTATTCCAAACATTTATAGATTAAAATTTGCAAACAATTGCATTAGAGCAATTGCAAGTAGCGACACTGAACTGCTTACCAAAAGTTTTAAAAATTTGAGAGTGTATAGTACTTTTTGGGGAATTCTTACCATAATCACATTATCAATTTATGCATTTATGATCGTATTTTTATTAATTGGAATGGCAACATATGCAACAGTTTGATTTAGAAATTGATGAAAGATCAAAAGCAAATTTGCTTTTAGCAGCTCATTGGGCAAAA
>JBMLOQ010000048.1:0-24065 GCA_049242885.1 Chitinophagaceae bacterium | reverse complement strand
AGAAAAGCACCATTAAAAGAATTAGCTGAGTTTTTGATTGTGAGAGAGAATTAATTGCAATAAAATTATTTATTTAATTTGAATAACCATTTTTTCAAAAAATAAATCTGAATTTGTAAATTATGAATGATAAAAATCTAAAGCTAGAAATTCTCTTAATATTACTTCTTTTTTTTATCTGCATACTTTTTATAGGCAGAGAGCATGCTACAAGTTCGAAATTGAGAGCAACATTAAGTTATGTAGTTGTTTTTTTTAGTATAGTAACATTAATAATTTTATTTATTCAGCGTAAAAAAAGTAAAAAACAAACAACTTAGCATTCCTTGTATCCGTTGCTACTTTGTATGAAACTAAATATTATGAGTTTATTCCGAAAAAAAAATATTGATACCATTTTAGCAGATGCTAAAACTTTAAATGATGGTCATGGTAGTGGTTTATCAAGAGTGCTAACATTAAAAGATTTAACCTTTTTTGGTATTGCAGCTATTATAGGAGCTGGTAGTTTTAGCAGTTTAGGCAGTGCTGTTTTTAGTGGTGGACCAGGTGTGGTTTTACTATTTATAATTTGTGGCATAGCTTGTGCATTCACAGCTTTTTGTTACAGCGAATTTGCTAGCAGAATTCCTGTTGCAGGCAGTGCCTATACTTATGCTTATGCAAGTTTTGGCGAATTATTTGCATGGATTATTGGTTGGGCTTTGGTTATGGAATATAGTGTAGGTAACATTTTTGTTGCTTTTAGTTGGAGCGATTATTTTACTTCCTTCTTGCATAAAATAAATATTCATATCCCAGATTATTTTACTTGTAGCTACCAAGAAGCTAAAGGAGCTGTAGAAAAATTAGCTGCTTGTAACCCGCAAGAAAAAATTGATTTTTTGGGCAAAACTGCCAATGTTGAATTAGTAAATGCTTGGAATAAAGCTTCAACTTTGGGAGGTTTAAGAATGATTGTTGATTTGCCAGCTCTTGCAATTAATGCATTGATAACTTATTTGGTTTATCGTGGTGTAAAAGAAAGTAAAAACCTTAGTAACCTAATGGTTATTTTAAAACTAATTGTTGTTGCTTTAGTAATTGTTGTGGGTGGTTATTTAGTTTTTGCAAATGGCTTAACGTTTAATTGGACTCCTACAAATTCAAAAGGGGTACAAAGTTTTATGCCAAATGATTTTGGTGGCGTAATGGCTGCTGTAAGTGGGGTATTTTTTGCTTATATTGGATTTGATGCAGTAAGTGTTTTGGCAGAAGAAAGTAAAAATCCTCAGCGAGATTTACCAAGAGGAATGATTTATAGCCTTGTACTTTGTACCATTATCTATATATTACTTACTCTTGTGCTAACTGGGGCTGTGCATTATGCAAAATTTGAAAACGTTGGCGACCCTCTAGCATTTATTTTTGAAGAATCTAACTTAAATATTGCCTGGATGCAACTATTAGTAGCAATATGTGCTGTAATTGCTATGACTAGTGTATTATTAGTTTTTCAAATGGGGCAGCCTAGAATTTGGATGAGTATGAGTAGAGATGGTTTATTGCCTCCTATTTTTCAAACTATCCACAAACAATTTAAAACTCCAAGTTTTGCTACCATTGTTACAGGTGTTGTGGTTGCTTTACCTATCATTTTTAGTGATAAAACTTTTGTGTTAGACTTTACAAGCATTGGAACTTTATTTGCATTTGTATTAGTTTGTGGAGGCGTATTACTCATTCCAAAAAGAGAAAAAGAACCTGGTAAGTTTCACCTGCCTTATGTAAACGGTAAGTATCTATTTGGAGGTTTATTAATAGCAATTACGCTTTTTGTATTCTATAAGTATCCTACTTATTTCCCAGATATGTTCAAATTCGATTTTAGTGCTAACGAAAGTTACGTGGCTAAAAAATCGAGCTTTATGGATTTGGCTACACCACAAATTTCATTAATTGTATTTTGGATAAGTCTCTACATAATTGCTTTCTACAGCTATATTAAAAACTTTTCACTTATTCCTTTATTGGGTTTGGCAAGTTGTATGTACTTACTTACTGGCATGACCAAAACTAACTGGGCTTGGTTTTTAGCATGGCTAGCACTAGGTTTAGTAGTGTACTTTATTTACGGCAAAAACCACAGTAAATTGTCTAAGGGGTAATCACAAATTTATTATCAGAATTGATAAGATTTATCGTGTCGTTAGGGAAAATAGTATTTACAATTTTTTGGCTATCTAATTTTAATTGGCTATTTAAAGTGTATTTGTAAATAATTGTTGTAGTAGAATCATCAATTCTTTTTCTTTCAATTATAATAGCTTTTTTATCGTTTTCTTGTTTGCAACTCATAAACCCAATAGCAATAAAGCATATCAATTTCAGTTTCTTAATCATCATCTTTTTTTTGTAAATATAATTATTAAAAAGATGACTTAAAGCTGTACTTTTATCATCTCTAAAAATCAGTAATTAGTTTAATTTGCTTTATGAATAAATTTTTACTTGCGATTGGTATAATCGTATTTGGCAATATCTCTTTTGCTCAAAATGTCAATATTATTCCACAGCCCAATAGTTTGAGCATTCAAAAAGGAAGTTTTATTTTGTCGGCCAATACAAATATTGTAGCAACAAGTAAAGAAGAAGAAAATGCTATTCAGTTTTTAAACAGCTATCTTTCAAACTACTATGGATTTATATTAAAAAAATCCACTAAAGAAACAAAAAATTGCATCTTATTATCTACATCTAAAAACAGCAATTCAACAAACAAAGAAAGCTATGCACTAGAAGTTTCACCCAAAAAAATTAAAATTATGGGTGATGGAAAAGAAGGTACATTTTATGGGGTACAAACCTTAATTCAATTACTACCTACAAAAGATGCAACCACCACTTTAAATATCCCATGTGTAAAAATACAAGATAAACCACGTTTTGCATACAGAGGATTACATTTAGATTGTAGTAGGCATTTTTTTAGTATAGATTACATAAAAAAGTATATTGATTTTATTGCATTACATAAACTAAATACATTTCATTGGCATTTAACTGATGACCAAGGTTGGCGTTTACAAATTAAAAAATATCCAAAACTTACTGAAATTGGCAGCAAAAGAAGTGGTACAATAATTGGCCGCTATCCAGGTACTGGTTTTGATAGCACAGCGTATGGAGGTTTTTACACACAAGAGCAAGCAAAAGAAATTGTAGCCTATGCAGCAGCAAGATTCATTACGGTGATTCCAGAAATTGAATTGCCTGGTCATAGTATGAGTGCTTTAGCTGCTTATCCACAATTAGGTACTGAGCCAGAAAAAGGCTATACGGTAAGTACTACTTGGGGCATAAATGATAAGTTTAATAATGTACTTTCTCCATCTGACTATACATTCAATTTCTTTAACGATGTATTGGATGAAGTAATGGAAATATTTCCTTCAACTTATATACATATTGGTGGGGATGAGTGTAGTAAAATATGGTGGAAACAAAGCCCCTATGTACAGCAATTTATGAAAGATAATAACATTAAAGATGAACATGCTTTGCAAAGTTATTTTATTCAAAGAATTGAAAAACACATTAATAAAAGGGGACGAAAACTAATGGGTTGGGACGAAATCTTAGAAGGTGGCTTAGCTCCTAATGCAACAGTAATGAGTTGGCGTGGCGAAAAAGGAGGCATTGAAGCTGCCAAACAAAAACACCAAGTAGTAATGACTCCAGGAGGTTGGTGCTACTTTGATCATAAACAAACTGAAAAAGAAGATAGTGTAACTATTGGAGGCTATGCAACTACAAAAAAAGTGTATAGCTATGAGCCAATACCAAAAGAATTAAATGAAGAAGAAGCAAATTATATCTTAGGAGCACAAGCAAATGTGTGGACAGAATACATGGCTTATGAATCTAAAGTTGAATACATGATTTTTCCTCGTTTAAGTGCTTTGTGTGAAGTTTTATGGACAAAAAAAGAACAAAAAAACTTCGACGATTTTAAACTTCGTTTAACTTCTCAATTTCAGAGATACAACCTTTGGAAAGTAAACTATTTCAAAGGCAACCTTGAAAAATAAAAACCCATTTAATCCATTAATTTATAACATTTCTTAGTATACATTTTTCATGAAAAGATTATTTGCATTAAGCACATTAATTACAGTATCGATAATTTCAAATGCACAAGCCGATAGATGGCAACAGCGAATTAAGTACAATATTGAAGTGCAAATGGATGTACAAAAAAATCAGTTTAAAGGAAAAGAAAGAATGGAGTACACCAATAATTCTCCTGATTCATTAAGTAAACTGTTCATTCACTTATATTGGAATGCCTTTCAACCCAATAGTAGCATGGATGTGAGAAGTATAGAACTTGGGAAACAAAGATTAGATACACCAAGTAAAAGAAGTGATGGCCTAGATTGGGATCCAAGAGTTAAAGATAGAATTAGCAAGTTACAACCCACTGAAATTGGTTATCAAAAAGTATTTCAAGTTTTGGTGAATGGCAGAAAACAATCAATCAAAGAACATGAAACCATTTTAGAAGTTGTTTTAGATAAACCCATTGCCCCAAAATCAAAATCAATTATTGAAGTTGATTTTGAAGCACAAGTACCAAAACAAGTTAGAAGAAGTGGAAGAGACAATGCCGAAGGTGTTCAATATAGTATGAGTCAATGGTATCCTAAAATGGTAGAATATGATTACCAAGGGTGGAATGCAAACCCTTATATAGCAAGAGAGTTTTATGGTGTTTGGGGCGATTATGATGTAAAAATTACTATTCCTAAGCAATATATAATTGGAGGCACTGGCATTTTACAAAATGCTAATACCATTGGGCATGGATATGAGGATAAAAAACAACCTTTACAACTCCAAAAAACAGCCAACTTTACCTGGCATTTTAAAGGAGAAAACATTCACGATTTTGTATGGGCTGCCGACACAGCTTACAAACATTTAAGCAAAAAAATTAGAAATAACCTAACCATTCATGCTTTCTATAAAAACAAAGATGCTCAAGCAGATAGTGCTTGGAATAATGTTTTATATGCAGCAGAAAAAGTAATTCCATTTATTGAGAAAAACTATGGAGTTTATCCTTATCCTCAATATAGCTTTATACAAGGTGGAGATGGTGGAATGGAATATGCAATGGCTACTTTATTAAAAGGTCCAAGCTTAGGAACTGTTTTTCACGAATGGATGCATAGTTGGTATCAACACATTTTAGGTACTAATGAAAGTTTATATGCATGGATGGACGAGGGTTTTACTTCTTATACAGAAAATGAAGTAATGCATTTTTACAATAGTAATTTCGCTTTACAGTCGCCATATTTAAGTAATTTTTCTAAACAAAATCTTCAAAAAGAAATAGAAAAAGACAAGGCAAAACTTCCATACCTTCAATTTGGTGAATATGCTGCTTATTTTAGATTAGCAAAAAGTGGATTTGAAGAACCTTTAACCACACACGCTGATCATTTTAATACAAACTACGCAAGTACTAATGCTGCTTATGTTAAAGGTGCATTATGCTTATCTCAACTAAAATATATAATTGGCGATAGTTTATTTGCAAAAACTTTATTAAGCTATTATAATACTTGGAAATTTAAGCATCCCAACCCAAATGATTTTTTTAGAGTTGCAGAAAAAGAAAGTGGTATTACACTGCAATGGTTTAAGGAATATTGGATTAATAGTACAAAAACTATCGACTATAAATTAGGTAATGTAGAAACTGACTCAATAACTGGTAAACCAATAATTACAATATCACGTATTGGAAAAATGCCAATGCCAATTGATGTTGAAATTACTTATAAAGATGGCACAAAAGAGTTATTTAGCATTCCTCTAAATTTAATGTATGGCAACAAACCAATTAATAAAGCTAATACAACCATTTTGCCAGAATGGAAATGGACTCATCCAAATTATAGTTTCAGTATCAATCGAAAAGTAATAGATATTAAAAAAATTGAAATTGATCCTCAACAATTAATGGCAGATGTAAATAAAGTTAACAATAAATTTGAAGTGCCTAACTAAATTTGGCAAGTTGTTTGATTTAAATAAAAAATCACTTTGTGCGTTTATGCACGAGTAACAAAAAAAATTATGAAAAAAATATTGTTTCTTGGGTTTGTTTTTACTTGTGTTTTTGCAAATGCACAAAAAAACAGTTATAAAGTTTCTATAATTGGATTTTATAATTTAGAAAATTTATATGATACACTTGATGATCCTAAAACCAATGATGAAGAGTTTACGCCTGCTGGTCAGAGAAATTACACTAGTAGTATTTATTGGAATAAAATTGATAAACTAGCATCAGTTATTGTAAAAATGGGTACTGATGAAGGTATAAAATGGGCAGATGGTGTTTCAGTTTTAGGGGTTGCAGAAATTGAAAACAAATCAGTTTTAGAAGATTTGGTAAACCACGAATCTCTAAAAAATCGTAACTATCAGATTGTACATTACAACAGTAAAGACATTAGAGGTGTAGATGTTGGTCTTTTATACAACCCAAAATATTTTACCGTAGAAGAAAGTGCCCCTTTATATGTAAAATTACCAGGCGGTTCAAAAGATTCTTATTTTACAAGAGATGTACTTTGGGTAAAAGGGAAATTGGATGGAGAAACAGTGCATCTTTATGTAAATCACTGGCCAAGTAGATTAGGTGGTGAAGAAAGAAGTGCACCAGGTAGAGCAGCAGCAGCTTTAGTTTGTAAGCAACATATGGATAGCATAATTGCTGTAGATGGAAATCAAAAGTTTGTAATTATGGGCGACCTAAATGATGATCCTACAAGTGCTAGTTTAACAAAAGTATTAAAAACAAAAGATAAAATTGAGGATGTTAAGGAGGGTGGCCTATATAATCCTTGGGTTGATTTTTATAAAAATGGTTATGGAACTTTAGCATATCAAGACGCTTGGGGATTGTTTGATCAAATCGTAATTTCAAACAAATGGCTGGATAAAAAACAAGAAGGCTATTTCTTATATAAACCTTATATTTTTAACAGAGAATTTATGACAGAAAATGTTGGCAGATATAAAGGCTATCCTATGCGTACTTGGGATGGATTATTATACAGAGGAGGTTATAGTGATCATTTTCCTACATATATTGTTATGTTAAAGAAGGTTATAAATTAAAATTGATTTTTATTCATTTTTTTGTTTATTGAGTATTAAATAAATTACCAAAATAAAAAACTAAAACCCAATTAAATTGAAAGACACACAAACAATCAAGTTTACTATTTTTTCAAAAAAAATATTAGTATCTAGTTTAGTGTTATTATTATTTAGTTTTTGTGCAAAAACTAGTGAAAATAGTAATCAAAACAATCCTATTCCAAGCCCTACTCCTATTCCAGCCCCAACAAGTAATTTTGCAAAAGGTGCCGATATAAGTTGGATTACAGAAATGGAAGCTGCTGGAAGAAAGTTTTATACAACTGCCAATGTACAAACAGATTGTTTTGAATTAATGAAAAGCCTTGGAATGAACACCATTAGGCTTAGAGTTTGGGTAAACCCCACAAATGGTTATAACAATACTGCAGATGTGGTTGCAAAAGCTACAAGAGCAAAAAATTTGGGGTTAAGAATTTTAATCAACTTTCATTACAGCGATACATGGGCAGATCCAGGAAGCCAAACTGTGCCAAATGCTTGGGCTAGCCTTAATTTTGATAACTTAAAAAATGCTCTTGCCAATCATACAACAAATGTTTTAATGGCTTTAAAAAATGCCAATATAACACCAGAGTGGGTTCAAGTTGGTAACGAAACTAACGATGGTATGTTGTGGCCAACTGCTAAAGCATCTACCAACATGGCCAATTATGCTCAATGTATAAATGCAGGTTACGATGCTGTAAAAGCTGTTTTTGCTAATGCAAAAGTAATAGTGCATGTTTCTAATGGTTGGGATAATAATTTGTTTAAATGGAACATAGGAGGCTTAGTTGCAAATGGTGCAAAGTTTGATGTTATTGGCATGAGTTTGTATCCAAGTTTTGTATCAGGTGGTTGGCAGTCGGCAAATGATCAATGTCTTGCCAATATGAATGATATGATAGCTAGGCATAATAAAGAAGTTATGATTGTTGAAGTAGGAATGCCTTGGGATAGTGCTAATGATTGTAAACTTTTTTTAACCGATATAATCAACAAAACAAAATCTATTGCCAATAATAAAGGTTTAGGCGTTTTGTATTGGGAACCTCAGTCTTATGCTGGCTGGAATGGTTATACTTTAGGAGCCTTTGATAATAGTGGCAAACCAACTGTTGCATTATCAGCTTTTTCTCAATAAAATTATATAAATTAAGATGCGTATTTTTTTGGTTATTGCGTTTTTAATTGCCTCATTAATTAGTGTAGCACAACGTAAGCATATTAATATTGATGAAAATTGGAAGTTTGCATTTGGCAATGCATCAAACCCAGAAAAAGACTTTAACTATGGCATTAAAACCATACTTTCAAAATCTGGCAATAGTGCAGGTACTGCTGCAGACCCAAAATTTAACGATAGCAATTGGCGTAGCTTAGATTTACCACACGATTGGGCAGTTGAATTACCTTTTAAGTATGTAGATAATTTTGATGTAGATAATCATGGCTATAAAACTGTTGGAGGCTTTTTTCCAGAAACTAGTATTGGTTGGTACAGAAAAAAGATAGCTGTAAACAAAGCAGATAGTGGCAAACGAATTCAACTTCAATTTGATGGAATTTTTAGAGATGCCGAAGTTTGGATTAATGGGTTTTATTTAGGCAATCATAAGAGTGGTTATATAGGTGTTGAATATGATGTAACAGATTTTATTTCGTTTTCTAAAGAAAATACTATTACTGTAAGAGTAAATGCTACACAATATGAAGGTTGGTTTTATGAAGGTGCAGGTATTTACAGACATGTTTGGTTAAACATTTTCAATAACACACATATTGCAAACAATGGTATCTATGCAAAAGCTATCATTTCAAAAAATAATGCACTATTAGAAGTAGAAACTACTATCAGTAACAGCTTTGCAGGTAATAAAAATATTTCCTCAAGCATTTATGTAGCAGATAGAAATGGAAAAGTTATAGCTACCAGTAAAGAACAAAATATAGCCCTTCAAAACTTACAAGAACAAATAATTAAGCATAAACTAAGTATTACAAATCCCACATTATGGACCCTCGAAAATCCATATTTATATAGAGTTGTTGCTGTTGTAAAAGAAAATGGAAAAATAGTTGACGAGCAACAAATACGTTTTGGTTGTAGAACAATTGACATAAAACCCAATGGACTTTTTTTAAATGGAAAGCATATAAAGATATTGGGCACTAATAATCATCAAGACCATGCAGGTATTGGTATTGCACAGCATGATGCCATTCATTATTATAGAATTGATTTATTGAAAAAAATGGGTTCAAATGCTTATCGTACAAGCCATCACCCACCAACACCAGAATTGCTAGATGCTTGTGATAGCTTAGGCATGTTGGTAATGGATGAACACAGGTTACTAAATAGCGGTACAGAAAATATGCGTCAGTTTGAGGAATTGATAAAACGTGATAGAAGCCGTACATGTGTTTTTATGTGGAGTATTGGCAATGAAGAAGGTTGGATTCATACAACTGATATTGGTAAACGAATTGCTCTTTCATTTATTCAAAAACAACAACAATTAGATCCCACAAGAACTTGTACTTATGCTGCTGATGTGGCAAATGTTTTTACTGGAATAAACGAAGTTATACCTGTTCGAAGTTTTAATTATAGAGAGTTTGCTGTGGCCGATTATCATAAAGATCATCCAACTCAACCTATTATTGGAACAGAAATGGGCAGCACTGTAACAACACGTGGTGTGCTGTACAAAGATTCAGCAAATGCTTACGTTCCAGATCAAGATATAACTTTTCCGTGGTGGGCTAGTACAGCAGAAAAATGGTGGAGTTTGGCAGCAGTAAATGATTATTGGTTGGGTGCTTTTATTTGGACAGGTTTTGACTATAGAGGCGAACCTACACCTTATAAATGGCCAAATATCAGCTCTCATTTTGGGGTTATGGATGTCTGCGGTTTTCCAAAAAATATTTATTACTATTATAAAAGTTGGTGGAGTAATGAAGATGTATTGCATATTTCGCCACACTGGAATTTGGAAAATCTGCTAGATAAAAGCAATAAAGAAGTTGAAGTTTGGGTAAATAGCAATGCCGATAGTGTTGAATTATTTTTAAATAAAAAATCTCTAGGTATTAAAAACATGCCAAGAAACAGCCATTTAAAATGGAAAGTTCTTTATGAACCTGGAACATTAGAAGCCATTGGATATAGAAAAGGAAAAATAATAAAAGCCAAAGTAGAAACCACTGGTTTACCAACTGAAATTGTGTTAACACCCAATAAAATTAAAGCAATTGCAAATGGTACAGATTTAGTGATTGTAGATGTAACTGTAAAAGATGATAAAGGCAGAGAAGTACCAACTGCCAATAATGAAATAGCATTTCAAATAGAAGGCGATGCTACAATAATTGGTGTTGGAAATGGAGACCCTAGCAGTCATGAACCAGATAAATGCCTAGATGGTTTATGGAAAAGAAGTTTATTTAATGGCAAATGTCAAATAATTATTCAAGCAGGTAAAACTGTTGGTCAAATAAAAATAAAAGCCAATGCTAAGCAATTAAAAACTAGTACTATTTTAGTTAGTTTACATGCTGAGTAACACAAAAACTATGCTTGTTTTTTCACTGCAACACAAAATTTTAGGCATTAAGTTTAATAAACTCTTGTGGTGTTATACCTTTTACTTTTTTAAAAGCCCTATTAAAAGTAGCTTTACTATTAAATCCCACTTCAAAAGCTAAGGATAAAATAGTTTGCCTTTTGTGTTCCCCAATTTTAATTAAATTAGTAAAAGCCTCAACTCTATACCCATTAACCAAATCATTAAAATTGCAATTAAAAGTGTTGTTAATTGCTTTGCTAAGCATTGAAATATTGGTGTTTAGTTTTTTAGCAATGTCAAATAAAGTAAGTTCTGGCTCTTCGTAATTTTTATCAAATAAAATAACTTGTTCAATCTTTTGTTTCCATTGATCCCATTCTTTAGCATAATCAATGTTTGCCTCTTCAGTAAATTCATTAATTATAATTTCTTCAAATTTGATGTCATTTTCTAATAACAATCTTGTTGAACTTTGTTGCAATAAAGCTGTGTTTTCCTTTGAAAATATTTTGGTTTTAAAAAAAACTTTTGCTTCAACAGCATTGCTGTAACCTGCAATTGCTATGTAATAGCAACAAATAGCAAAAGCTAAAAAATACCACCAGCTATCTATATATCTTATGTTTAATACTTGCATTAATAAAGCAAGTAAAAACCAAGCAATTAAAATAAACAAAAAAGCAAATAAAAAATTACGAACCCAAGTAAACAAAAAATCTGCTGAGTTGCTTATTACATTTTCAATGGCTTTTTTATAAGCATTGTAATACTTAATTGACGCTATAAAATAGCTAATCATACTTATAAATCCAAGTAATTGATACCAGTTGTCAAAATCTCTATCTTGACCATCTCTTAAAAAATAATAATCATTAATTATTAGCTTATCATAAACCACCATTAAAACACAAAAGCAGAAATATAAAATAGCTGGTAAAAAATGAATTGCTTCTTTTTTAGAAATTTTAAAAGAAGGATTAAATAAGCTTTTTATGTAAAAAAATATGCACGGACCAATTAAAAATAATTGCTGAAAAGGGGTATAAAACAAAATATCTCTATAAGGTTGTTTACCATACCATCCAGCAAAACCAACCATCCATGGTGTGATGTATAAAGCTGCAAGCAATAAAAAAAATCCTAACCATAAACTTGATTTTAAGTTTTGCTTTTTGTATTTCACAAAAAATAAAATAGCATAAACAAGTGTATGTACAAAAAATATAAGTAATAGGGAACTATAAAAGTCGAAATAAAATAGCATTCAACAAATATAGAAATTGGGTACAAAAGGCAAATAATTTTTGATAAGCAACAAAAATTGTATCTATTTCCTTTTTCTTTTAAAATCTCCTCTTTTCCAAGCTTGTATAAAATTGCCCCAAGCTGCTGGATTTAAAAGCCCAATAGGTGGGGTTTGACCAGCATAATAGTATTTAGCTGCTTGTTGTCTGAATTGAAAATTTACAGCTTCTCTCCCATCATTTGGTAAGTTTGCCATTAAAGCAGCACGTTTTTCATCACTCATATTTTGCCTAGCAATTTCATAATAATCGTCACTAAAATTATTATTTACAAAATCTCGTTCAAATTGCTCTCTTGTAAGCCTCGATTTTATTACTGTTGCTGGCAAATAAGTAGTATCGTTGTCCATTAATTGGATTACACTAAATTGATTGTCTGGTAAATTTTTTGGTATTGTTAAATGTCGATCTTTATAGCCAATACTAGAAAAAGTAATTTTATCTCCTTTTAAAACTGCAATACTAAAAACCCCATCTCCATTAGTTAAAGTTCCTCTTCCTTTACCATCAACAACAACACTTGCAGATGGTACTGCTCGTAAACTATCACTTGTCATTACTACCCCATAAAGTTGCACTACACTATCCTTTTGTGCTTTTACAAAAGTTATAGAAAACAAAAAACAAGCTAAGGTTAGTAATATTTTATTCATCATAAAAAACAAAGAAACAAAAATTATTTATACTTTTTAAAACAGTAAACTAAAATTTCTAATCACATAAAATTTAACAACTGCTTCTAAAATAATAAACAAAATAAGCCATTCAAACATTAGCTTTGCACACTTTTAAAAATTTTAACAAAAAATATTACTAAAATATATGACAGAAGCCGATATACTTAAAGCTCTTAGCAATGTTCAAGAACCAGATTTGGGAAAAGATTTAGTTACCCTAAATATGGTAAAAGATGTTGCAATTAACGGCAATGATGTAAGTTTTACTATTGTTCTTACTACTCCAGCTTGTCCGATGAAGGATATGATGCAAAAAGCAAGTGAAAATGCAGTAAAAATTTTAGTGAATAAAGAAGCTAATGTTACGGTAAACTTTACAAGTAATACATCATCAGCACGTAAAGATGCAGGTAGTATTTTACCTAATGTAAAGAATGTTATTGCTGTAGTTAGTGGCAAAGGTGGTGTTGGAAAAAGTACTATTGCTGCAAACTTAGCCTTAGCTTTAGCTGAAGGTGGTGCAAGTGTTGGATTAATGGATGCTGATATTTATGGCCCAAGTGTACCAATTATGTTTGGGGTACGAGGCGAGCGTCCTATGATGAAAGAAGTAAATGGAAAAGGCATCATTATTCCATTAGAAAAGCATGGCATTAAATTAATGAGTATTGGATTATTGGTTGACGAAAAAAATGCTGTAGTTTGGCGTGGGCCAATGGCTAGTAGTGCCATTAAGCAATTTGTTACAGAAGTTGATTGGGGCGAATTAGATTATCTTGTAATAGATATGCCTCCTGGTACAGGTGATATTCATTTAACTATGATGCAAACTGTACCTATGACTGGTGTTGTAATTGTTACAACTCCACAACCTGTTGCTTTGGCTGATGCTAAAAAAGGAATAGCCATGTTTGGACAAGCACAAATAAATGTTCCAATTATTGGGTTAATTGAAAATATGGCATATTTTACTCCAGCTGAGTTACCTGAAAATAAATATTATATTTTTGGCAAAGAAGGAGGAAAAAATTTAGCAGAGGAATACGAACTTAATTTCTTAGGTCAAGTTCCTCTAATTCAAAGTATTAGAGAAAGTGGAGATGCAGGTACGCCTGCTATGGCTGGTAGTGACGAACTTAGTAAAAATGCTCTAAGAGAAGTTACTAATAATGTAGTAAGAAAAATTGCTATTAAAAATTTTGGTTAATACTAAATTTTAAAATAATCTAAAAAATCCTATAGCCTTAAAATTAAGGGGTTAGGAAAATTTCAATATTAAATTTTAAATAAAAAATATTAAATATTTATATGTCTTTACAAGCAGGAATTGTAGGTTTACCAAATGTAGGAAAAAGCACATTGTTTAATGCTGTTAGTAATAGTGCCAAAGCTCAGGCAAGTAATTATCGTTTTTGTACCATTGAGCCAAATGTTGGTTTGGTAGATGTGCCAGACAAAAGAATGTATGTATTGCAAGATTTAGTAAAAACAGATAAAGTAATACCTACACAACTTGAAATTGTAGACATTGCTGGACTTGTAAAAGGGGCAAGCAAAGGCGAGGGTTTAGGAAACAAATTCTTAGGCAACATTAAAGAAGTTGATGCCATAATTCATGTAATTAGATGTTTTGAGGATGAAAATGTGTTACGTGATGAAGGTGCTATAAATCCTCTGGGAGATAAAGATATTATTGAATATGAACTTCAGCTAAAAGACTTAGAAAGCGTTGAAAAGAAAATTCAACGTGTTGAAAAACTGGTAAAAACTGATGCAAAACTTAAACCAGAACTAGAAGTGTTGCAACGTTGTCAAGCCCAATTAAATGATGGTAAAAATGTAAGGGCAATGGATTTAACGAAAGAAGAGAAACAAGCAATTGCCGATTTATTTTTGTTGAGCGATAAACCTGTGTTGTATGTAGCCAACGTTGACGAAGCTAGCATGCATACAGGCAATAAATTTAGCGAAGCATTAATTGAAGGTGTAAAAAACGAAAATGCAGAAGTAATTGTGATGTGCAATAATGTTGAAGCTCAAATTGCTGAAATGGATAATGCCGATGATAAACAAATGTTTATGGAAGAATTTGGCATGAAAGAACCAGCATTGGACAGGTTAATACAAAGTGCTTACAAACTTTTAGAACTTGAAACCTATTTTACTGCAGGCGTACAAGAAGTTAGAGCTTGGACTATACACAAAGGTTGGAAAGCACCACAAGCGGCAGGTGTTATACATACCGATTTCGAAAAAGGTTTTATTAAGGCAGAGGTAATTAGCTATAGCGATTATGTACAGTATAAAACAGAAGCTGCATGCCGAGAAGTAGGTAAACTAAGAATCGAAGGTAAAGAGTATATTGTTAAAGATGGTGATGTAATGCACTTTAGATTTAATGTGTAATTATCCCTTGTAACTTCTAAGTAGCGGTATCTAAACTTTGCATTCTTTATATTCTTTGTCTCTTTGCTAGAAAAAATAAAAAATATGGAAGTACATCATCATAGTCATGCTCATGGAGCTAAAAATTGGAAAAGTTATATTTGGGAGTTTCTCATGCTTTTCTTGGCAGTGCTTTGTGGTGGATTAGCTGAATATTATTTAGAACACAAAATTGAACACGATAGAGAAAAGCAATACATAAAATCGTTGGTTGCCGATTTAAAAAATGACACCTCAAATATTGCTGCAACTTTTAAAGCTTTTGAAATGCAACAACCATATTTCGATACAGTAAATTTGATGATGCATACTATTCAAAAAGGATATAACCCTTCACTAATGTTGGCCTTAAAAAAAACTTTAGGCTATAAAGATTTTGTGCCTACAGACAAAACTTTACAACAACTTAAAAATGCTGGTAACTTACGGCTTATTAGTTATACAAATGTAACTGACAGTATTGCAAATTATGATTTGCTAATTAAAAAATTCAATATAACTAGTGGTGATGCTCAAACCCAATTTTTAAAAGTTTGGGAAGATTATCAAACGTTGATTTATACAAATTATAAAGACTCAGCAGAGTTAAAAACAAAATTCTTGTTGAGCAAAACCGAAAGTGATTTTAAAAAATATCACAATCATATTCAAAACGATTTATTGCTTCGTGGGGTGTATAAAAGGCGTTTAACCGAATTATTAGTTAGCAATAAAAACTTATTGGCTTTGATAAAAAAAGAGTATGAGATTGAATAATTGAGGATCAATAATTTTTTGTTAAAATAATTATTTTGGTGTTATAAGTACAGAATAATTATTCAATTTAGCAAAAAAAAGCATGAGAAGATATATAGGTATTTTGCTGCTTACTTTTATTAACAATAATTGTATTAATGCTCAAAAAGTAAGTACTTTAAATATTTATTTTGAAAAAAATAGTGCTCAATTAACACCAAAAGCAATTGAAACTTTACAATCTTTTATTGATCAAAAAAAGTCCTTTTTGATTGATACAATTAAGATTATTGGTTTTGCCGATTCAGTTGGAACTTCTACTTACAACTTAAGTCTTTCTTCACAAAGAGCTACAACTGTTTTTGAATATTTTAAAAGCAAATTCTCAAATGAAACAACAATTATGGTAAGTTTTGTTGGTGAAAATTTTGTACAAGATTACCATAGCATTGCTCTTAATAGAAAAGTTGAAATTGATATTGCATATTATGCAGAAAATAACAAAAATTCGTCAACAGAAATATTTACAACTCTATTACCTTTTGAACAAGATGTAGATGAACAAAAATTCTCGATAAATTTAAATGAAGACACCGTAAAACTTAAAGGAAAAGAAGGAACTGAAATTATAATTCCACCAAATAGTATTCAATACAAAAACAAAACTTTAGCAAAAGGAAGTGTTCAACTAATTCTCAAAGAATATTATAATCCAACTGATATTATTTTGGCAGGAATGCATTCTATGAGTAATAGAGAAATGTTACAAACAGCGGGTATGTTTAATGTGACAATTGTACAAAATGGCGACACGCTTAATGAAGAAACTGCAAATTCAATAATCATCATTATGCCTGCTAAACAAGGTGAAAAGGCATTGGATAGTATGAATGTATTTACTCTTTCAAAAAATGAAGTTTCTGATGAATGGCTTAATTCTGGGAAAATATTTAAGCTGCAAAAAGGTTATTGGGATAATTATAATTACGCTTTCGATAGAAGCAATTTAGCAAACAATAGCAATTGGTTTTCTAATTTAAATGTGGGAACTGTGTTTGAGAATGATTCAAAAATTGAACGCCCGTGGTATTCTGTACTCAGTAAATACAAATCAAATATCAAAAGACATGCAATAACTTTGAGAAAGATAGATTATGTAAATATTATTGTTAAAGAAAGGAATTATCTTACACATAGAGGTAGATTAGAAATGAACGCATCTTTCTTTGATAAAACTTATTATTTACAATATCATCCTTACACTTATAAAGGGCTTTCAAATAAAATTAATTTTATTAATTGCGATAGATTTTATAAAGCAAAAAACAAGATAAATTATATAGTAGAAACGCCCAATTTTGAAGGAGCAAGAGTGATGTTATATTTTAAGGATTTGAATGCTTTTATGAAAGCTTCTGTAACCCAAAATGGTAAATATGAATTTGAAAACATTCCTGCAAATGAAAATGTAGTAATTGTAGCTTTAGGTAAAAATCAACAGAATTTCTTTTTGGGTCAGCAAAGTGCAGTTACAAGTACAAAGGAAATTGGAGTAGTTAAACTTAAACCCTCAGCAAAAATTGAATTTCATAAACTATTTGATGAGCAATAAAACAGAATATCACTATTTTAGCACAAAATAACTATACATTCATGAAGCTTTTTTTCATCACTATTATTTCTACTTTTTTATATGTTTCTTGCAGCAATAGCAATGCTACCAATGCTGTTGAAGATGCCAATAATTCTAGCAGTACTGAAAATGCCCCTCCCTATACCCTTATAAAACAATGGCCTCATAATCCAGATTTTTTTATTGAAGGTTTAGAGTTTAAAGACAGTTTGCTGTACGAATCTGTTGGTGATGCAGATTATTCTGGCAAAAGCAAAATAGCCATTATTAACCAACAAACGGGTTTACCTATTTTACAAACTACTCTCGATAAAAAGTATTTTGGCGAGGGATTAACTATCATAAACAACAAAGCTTTTATGCTTACTTATAAAGAAGAAAAATGCTTTGTATTTGACCCAAAAACCTTGAAACAAATTGGTCAATTTTCATATAAAGGTGAAGGTTGGGGTATGACAAATGATGGATCTAAAATAATGATGAGTAATGGCACCAACAACATAAGCATTAGAAACCCAAACACATTTGTTGAAGAAAATGTGATTGCCATTTTTGATGAAAATGGACCAGTAAGTAACATCAACGAGCTTGAATATGTAAATGGCTTTTTGTATGCTAACCAATGGCAAACCAGTAATATCTTAAAAATTGATTTAAAAACTAAAATGGTAGTTCAAAAAATTGACTTTAGCAGTTTGATTAATCAATATATCCCTGAAAATATTAAAAAAGAAATGAACGGCATTGCTTACAATAAAAAAAGCAATACTTTTTTCTTTACAGGTAAAAATTGGAATACTATGTTTGAAGTAGTTATCAATTAACATTTATTCTATTTGTTTTTGAAACATTATCAGTTTTGTCAATTAGTTTAAAATTTCACAAATATCTGATTTTCAATTAGCAATCTATTTAATTAAAGTATAATGTATATGAGTACTAAGTTATTTAAGTTTTTTGTGATTCTCTTTTTATTAACTCAAGCTACTTCTTGTTATGTTTTTAGAGCAGTAAAAAATAGAAAATTTGAATTAAAAGATTTGGATAATTTAGAAAGTATAAAGCTTCCCGCTTCACCTACCCCATTTTCTTTCATTAATGGATTGGACAAAAATCCTAAGCTTTCTACTTTTTTAGATTCATCTTTAATTGATACCTACACCTATTCTTTCTTGGTAATAAAGAATGACACTATAGTTTATGAAAAATATTTCGATGAATTATATCCTGTAAACAATGCCACAAAACAACCTTCTTTTTCAGTGGCAAAAACCTTTATTGGCACCTTAGTTCAAATGGCTGTGCAAGATGGATTTATAAAAAGTTTAAACGAGCCAATCACAAACTATTTGCCTTATTTAAAACAAAAGGACGAAGCTTTTGAAAATATTACCATTCAACATGTGATGAACATGGCTAGTGGAATAAAAAGCAATGAAAACTATAGTAATCCATTTTCGGATGTGTTGCATTTAGGTTTCACAAAAAACTTGAGCAAACAACTTAAAAAATTAAAGATTGAATCAAAATCTGGAGGCAAATTCGATTACAAAAGTGTAAATACTCAATTGCTAGGTTCAATTATTGAGTCTGCAACTAAACAAAAAGTGCAAGATTATTTCATCCAAAAAATTTGGAATCCTTTAGGAATGGAAAACGAAGCATCTTGGAATATTGATAGCAAAAAAAATGCTACTATACGAGCTTTTTGTTGCCTAAATGCAAGTACAAAAGATTTTGCTAAACTTGGTAAGTTGTATTTAAATTATGGTAAATACAACGGCAATCAGTTATTAGATTCAACTTACATAATTGAAACTACTTTAGCCGATAGTATGGCAAAAAATGATGGCTATAAAAACCAAATATGGGCTGGCAATCCAAGTATTTATTTTACAGACTCAATCAAGGCAATGGAATATTCGGCAAAAACACCATTTACAAAACCATATGTTCAAGTATATAAAGATAAAAAATACTTTGGGGTATATCATCAACGGGCTGCCTACTATGCAAATGGAATTTTAGAGCAATACATTTATGTTAATCCAACTAACAATACAATAATTGTTCGACTTGGACATTATTGGAAACATAAAAAATACAGTTGCTTAAAAATGATAGAAACTGCAAGTGCTTTGGCTAATTAAATCTCTATTTTCATTCACTAGTAAAACCTAAAAAAGAAAATGCCTACCTTATTTGAACCACAAACTGCACAAGCCATTATAAGCAGAGTAAACACATTATCCAATTTGCATGAACGTAAATGGGGAAAAATGGATGTTACACAAATGCTTAAACATGTTAACGATGCCTTGGGCACTGCAACTGGAGAAACTACAATAAAAACCAATTTTTTCTTTAAGCTTTTTGCACCATTTATTAAAATGGAAGTAATGTCTTCAAAGCCTTACAAACCAAGTTTGCCTACAGCAAAGGAGTTTGTCATAAAAAGCCATAACTTAAATTTTGAAGAAGAAAAAAATGCTTTATTAAATAGATTAAATAAGTTTTTGGCCAATGGTGAAAGTGCTGTAGAAGGTTTAAAGCATCCAGCTTTTGGCAAAATGACTGCTTACGAATGGGGATTTAGCCAATGGAAACATTTTGATCATCATTTGCGTCAATTTGGAGTTTAAAATATTACATTAATTAAAATTGAAGTTTTTGTTTCATACAATAGCTTTGCAGCATGTTTATACACGAAAGTAAAATTAGAGTAAGATACGCCGATACAGACCAAATGAATTGTGTGTATCATGGCAACTATGCAGCATATTTTGAAGCTGCAAGAGGCGAAGCTGTAAGAAGTCTTGGATTCAGTTATAAAGATATTGAAGCAATGGGTGTGGCAATGCCAGTTGTAGAATTGAATATTAAATATTTACGCCCTGCACACTATGATGATTTGCTAACTATTAAAGTAATTTTAAAAGAATTACCTACAGATCATAAAATTGAGTTTTTACAGGAAGTGTACAATGAAGAAGGTAAATTGCTTACTGTGGGCAAAATTGTTTTGTACTTTATCGAAATTACAACAAAAGCCAAAACCTCTATTCCAGCTATATTTTATAATAGTTTGGCAAGCAAATTTAATACTCAGCTAAATCATGATTAACACCATTAATTATCAGTGGTGTGGCGAAACATTTATTTTATCTCCATTAAAATGTATTTTTTGGGAAAAAGAAAAGGCTTTAATTCTAAGTGATGTACATTTTGGCAAAACCAATCATTTTCGTAAAAATGGGATAGCAATAAGTAGCGAAGTGGCTAATGTTGATTATATAAATTTAGAACTTGCAATTCATCAATTTAAGCCCATTAAAATCATTGTAATTGGCGATTTGTTTCATAGTCATTATAATAAAGAAGTAGAAATATTTGCACAATGGAAAAAGGATTTTAACTCTTTAGAATGGATTTTAGTAAAAGGTAATCACGATATCTTACCCACAAAAATCTTTGAAGCTTTGGAACTTACAATTGTAGAAAATTTGCTTATTAACAATATTTATTTTACACATGAAGTTACTAAAGATTTAATGGAGCAACATCCAAATTACCAATTCATTACAGGTCATATTCATCCAGCAGTTAAAATAAAATTAGGCGTTCATTGGGCAACTTTGCCTTGTTTCTTTTTCAATAAGCAACAACTTATACTTCCTGCTTTTGGCAAGTTTACAGGTGTGCATATTCTTAAACCCAAAAAAACTAATCAAGTTTTTTGTATTGCAAATGATAGTATTATTGCTTATCAAAAATCATAAAACCTTTTTTCAGTGTACTATTTTATTTTCCCAATATTTTATTTAATATCATTACTCCCACTGCGTGTTTTATACCTTTTAAGTGATGTTGTTTACCTAATTATTTACTACTTGGTAAAATATCGTAGAGATGTGGTTTATAAAAATCTTACAATTGCTTTTCCTAATGCTACACATGAGGAAAAGATAAAAATATCAAAGTCGTTTTATAAAAAATTTGTAGATACATTCATTGAAACTATAAAGTTAATTTCCATATCTAAAAAAGAATTTCTAAGAAGAATTGATTTTGATGCATCCGTTTTTGATGAGTTGCATAAACAAGGTAAAAATGTACAAATTCATACTGGTCATTTTTTTAACTATGAGTTTATGAATCTTAGCATAGCTTTAAAAAGCAAGTTTGCATTTTTAGGAATTTTTACACCAATTAGCAGTAAAGTTTTTTATAAAATTATGTGGAATATGAGGAGTAAGTTTGGCACAATACTCATTCCCTCTAGCGAGTTTAAAAATAACTTCCACATGTATGCCAATAAAGAATATGGTTTAGGATTAGTTGCAGATCAAAATCCTGGAAGCCCTTTAAATGCTTATTGGGTAGATTTTTTTGGCAAAAAAACTGCTTTTGTTCGTGGTCCAGAAAAAGGAAGCAAACAACTAGGTACAGCTGTAGTAATGTTGTATATAAACAGCACAAAACGTGGCTATTATAAACTAGAAGCCAGTTTACTTACAACTAACGCAAAAGACACACCTGATGGTTTTGTAACTAAAAAGCTAATTGAGTTTATCGAAACTAAAGTTAAGGAACATCCAAGTAATTATTTATGGACTCATAAGCGTTGGAAGTATGAATTTGACCAAGAAAAATATGGTCATCTTGCAATTAATTAGCATTTCATTTTACATAAATAGAGATATGTAGTAGTAGCCCTTTACTTTTGCTGCAAATTTTTTGCATGTACGTTTTATTTAGTGATGGTAATGGAAATATTTTTGAAGATGAAAGTTTGTACGCTTTAGGAAGAGCAGGTTGGGATGCTATGGAAGTTCCTGAAGATAATTGGATAGAATTGCCACATGGTGGAAATTTATATGAATTGCCAGGAAGAAGAGGCATTGGAATAGATGTAGAAACTGGCGATATGAGGCTTTGCGAAAAAGGATGGGCTGTTGCAGCTTTTATACCTCCAGCACATACTACTCTTTTTTTGTCAGCATATGAAACACAAGATACTGCTCCTACTTTACCTCTTTTTTGTTATACAGCAGCAGCATTTAATGATGGTAAATTTTATGTAGCAGCTATAAGAATTGAAGATGATATAAGACAAGAAGCTGCTGGATATGATGAAGACAAAGTAAGCTTTGGTGCTAATAAATTAATTGAACAATATCCACACAATAGATTAGTACAGCATTTAATGAACAATTGTTGCAATACTTATCATTGCCCAGCAGCAAGAAATTTAACTTTGGGAAGATGGGAATGCCCTATACCATCATCACCTGCTTGCAATGCCAATTGTATAGGTTGTGTTTCGTTTCAACCACAAGAAGAAACCATTACTTCTCCTCAAGACAGATTAACTTTTAAACCAACAGCAGCAGAAATTGTAGAATTTACTGTGCCACATTTAATGGAAGCTCCTTTTCCTATTGTAAGTTTTGGACAAGGTTGTGAAGGTGAACCATTGCTTATGTGGGAAACAATAAAAGAAGCAATTATTGAAATAAGAAAACACACCAATAATGGTAGTATAAATATAAACACCAATGGCTCTAAACCAGATGCAGTAAAAGCCTTATGTGAAGCAGGATTAAATAGTATAAGAGTAAGCACAAACAGCGTTTTAGAAAAAGTATATACACCTTATTATCGCCCAAATAACTACACATTTGATGATATCATTGAAAGCATAAAAGTGGTAAATAGTTATGGTGGCTGGACTAGTATGAATTATTTTGTTTTTCCTGGCATGACTGATAGTGTTGAAGAATATGAAGCTTTAAGAAAAATTATCAAAGAAACTGGACTAAAGATGATTCAGTGGCGTAACTTTAATATAGACCCAGATTGGTACTTGGCAAAAATTGGAATTGCTGAAACGCCCGAATTTATTGGGGTTAAGCAAATGATGGAGCTTCTAAAAGAAGAATTTCCTGATTTAAAATTTGGTTATTTTAACCCACCTATTGAACGAATTAAAGGTAATTTTGAGAATGACTTTGCACACAATTAAGAAAGAAATATTAAAATTTGATAAAAAAATAAAAAAAAATTTTGTAGAATAAAAAAGCATTCTATATTTGTAATGTCAAAACGAAATAACTGATTTGACACATTAAATACGATTTTTATCTTGTTTTCATAGCTGTAAGTTTGGTTAATAAGGGAGCGATTATTCTTAGTTGCTCCCTCTTTTTTTTCTAAACATTTTATCTCTCTTTCTTTTAACAATTTCTAACCTTTTCAACAATAATTAGATTTCCAAAACCATTTTTCTTGGTTCGAAAAATTTGGCATATTTAAAGGTTTAAAAACATTAAACTCCTCGGTATATTCAATTACATTGATTAATGGTGGTCATTAATTCAATAGCATTATTACCAAAAGAATAAAGAAATAATCAAATCAAAAGCTATGAAGAAGTAGCTTTTAATATTTTTTGTTGCAAGTGTTTTTAAAACAAACTAAACTTTTGTTTGCC
>JBMLOQ010000047.1:0-8419 GCA_049242885.1 Chitinophagaceae bacterium | reverse complement strand
GCTTCTAATTTTTTTGCAGCAATAGTTTCACTAATAGTTGCAATATGTTGCTGAATACGTTGCTTAAAATCTACAGTTTTAGCACGTAATTCATCGTTGCTTAACGATTCATACTGTGTAAAAAACTGCTTGGCTTTTTCTATTAAAGGTTTAATTTTGGCAATATCTTTTTCGCTTTTATTGCCACCTAATAATTTATTTAAAAATTTTAACATAAGTTGATATTTGTTTCCTTTACAATTTGCTTCAAAAGCTTTTCTTTTTTAATCAAAAAAAATGCTATTGGTATTAATTAGCCAAATTGGCATAAAAAAGGAGGGCAAATGTAGCTTTTTTGCCAGTATTATGCTAAGGCATAATATAAAGATTGTATAATTTTTGTAGTTATAAGAAAGCTATTAACTTGCACCTATGCAAAAAAATATAACAATTGCTGTTTGTGGAGCTGGTACTATGGGTACTGGAATTGCCCAAACATTGATATGCAATGGCTTTAAAACTATTGTGTATGAATTAAACCCAAATGTACTTAGCAAAAGCAAAACTTCGCTTTTTGCTGCAATAGAAAATTTATTTTTGAAAGGCAAAATATCACAGCAACAACTCAATTTTGCAAAGGATCACATTGTATACACTAGCGATTTGAAACATGTAATTGCAGATATAATAGTTGAGGCTATTGTTGAGAATATCGACGCTAAAACAAATTTATTTAGCAATTTGATGGATATTAACAGCAATGAAACAGTGTATGCCACCAATACTTCTTCAATTTCAATAAATGCAATTGCTAAAGCTTTAAATAACAATAAAAATATTGTTGGTTTACACTTTTTTAATCCAGCACCTTTAATGAAATTGGTAGAAGTAATAAAAAGCGATTACACAAGTACAACTGTTGTAAATACAATGTTGCAGCTTTGTGCACAATTGCAAAAAACTGCTGTAATTTGTAATGATGCACCAGGTTTTATTGTAAATCGTGTGGCAAGGCATTATTATTTGCAAGCTATGAGTTTGGTAGAAGAAGGCAAAGCCAATATTAAAGATATTGATGAACTTATGGAAGCTAGTGGCTTTAAAATGGGACCATTTAAACTCATGGATTTAATTGGGCTTGATATAAACTATGGGGTTAGTCAAATTGTGTTTAACGATTTGGGTAAGCCTGAAAGACTAAAGCCGTCGCCTTTACAAGCCCAAAAAGTAACTGATGGAAAGTTGGGCAAAAAAACAGGCGAAGGTTTTTATATTTACTAACTAATTTTCACTAGAGTATAATGCTCACTGAAAATTCAAAATATTGTTTATGTTTTCTCTTTGTTTTGATTTTGGAAATACGAGGCAAAAGTGTGCCATTTTTAATGGTAATGTATTACAAGAAGTAATTGTTTTACCTACAACAGATGAAGCAAGTGTAGCAAGTATTGTAGAGAAATACAAGCCTGCACAAACTATTTTATCTAGCGTTATACATCATCCAACAGAAGTAAATAATTATTTAGAAAAACATAGTTATTTTCATTTACTAAACCATACCAGCAAACTACCTATCACTACGCCAGTTGGAAAACCAGAAACAATTGGTGCCGATAGATTGGCAATTTGTGCAGCCGCCACATTATTATTCCCTAAAAAGCATTGCCTTGCAATAGGTTTAGGTACTTGTATTACATTTAATTTCTTAAATAAATTTCATGAATTTTTGGGAGGCAGTATTTCACCAGGAATGAATATGCGTTTTAAAGCCATGAACGATTATACAGCTTTATTGCCCATTGTACCTGCACAGCATCATTTTCCATTAATTGGGTACGATACCAAAACCAATTTGCAAAGTGGTGTATTGCTTGGTATGGCTAAAGAAATTGAAGGTATTATAAGTTTGTACGAAGAAAAATACGAAGATTTAAAAATTATATTAACTGGTGGAGATGGAGATTTTTTTAAGCATCATATAAACAAAGAAATTGTTTTTGAAGAGCATTTAATTTTTAAAGGACTACTAGCCATTGGTAATGAAAATTGGGCTTAGTTTTTGAGTGTTAAAAACTTTTGCCAATCTTTTAATAAATCGCCTTTTAGTACTCTAGGAAATTTGTGTTGTCCTCCTAATTTTCCTTTACTTTCCATAAATTCCATAAAAACGTTAGAGGGTAATACTGTTACGAAAATGTCTTTTAAAGCCGATTTTCTTTCTACTTTATAGTCATCATTTAAAACACACAATGCTTCGTCTATGATGGTTTTTATTTCTGTTGTATTTTCTATTGCCTCATCACAAGCAATAAACCAATGGTGTGCAAAAAAACCTTGGTGTGGTATGCCAGCAACAGTAAATTCTGGGAAACTTTTATTAAGTTTTTCACTAGCAATTTGCAAGGCTTTGCCCATATTATCTACACTTAAATGTTCGCCAACTAAACTCAAAAAATGTTTGGTTCTGCCAGTTATAATTATTTCGTTTCTTTCTTTATTTACAAGCCTTACCGTATCGCCAATTAAGTATCTCCAAGCTCCTGCACAAGTTGTAATTAGTAAGGCATAGTCTATACCTTCTTCAATTTCATGTAGCATTAAAGCATTGGCATTGGGGAGTAAATTACCATCTGCATCAAAGTTTTCATCATCAAATTTCACAAACTCATGAAAAATGTGCTGGTTGGTTACCAGCCTCATTCCTTTTGCATGTTGTGCATCTTGATAAGCAATAAAACCTTCGCTTGCCAAATAGGTTTCAACATAAGTTATGGGTTTGCCCAACAATTTTTCAAATCCTTTTTTATAAGGCTCAAAACTTACACCACCATGCACAAAAAAATCTAGGTGTGGCCACATTTCGTGTATATGGTTTAGTTTATATTTTTCTATTACCATTTCAATGCACATTTGCACCCAAGCTGGAACGCCAACTATAAATCCAATATCCCATTGAGGTGCTTTAGCCACTATTTGTTCTAGCTTTTTATTCCAATCTTTTTGTTTTGCGATTTTTTTACCAGGTTTGTAAAATGGTTGAAACCAAAATGGAGATTTTTTAACTGTAATACCACTTAAATCACCAGCAAAAAATCCATCGTTTTTTTCTAAGTCTGTACTGCCACCAAGTGTTAACCAACCTTTACTTATACTTGAGTATGGAATATGTTCGTAGGTACGTAAACTAAGCAATTGCTTAATCATTACAATTTTATTTCCTTTAAGTAAATCATTGGTAATGGGAATATACTTACTTGCAGCTTCAGAAGTACCACTGCTTAAGGCATAAAATTTTATTTTTCCTGGCCAGCAAATATCACTATGTCCTTCTAAGCTTTTATGCCACCATTCTTGATGAATACTACTGTAATTAAATGTTGGTACATTTTCTTGAAATTTTTTACCTATATGTTTTGCTTGCAAAATTTCATCGAACTTGTAATGCTGTCCAAACTCAGTAAATTTAGCTTTTTTAATTAGCTTTTTTAAAACACGCAATTGATGACGCCTATCATTATTGGTAGATAAACGTAAAGCTTTTGATATACTAGCTGGTATTTTAAAATCTATTATTGGCATACTTTATAGAAGGAGCGAAACTAGTAAAAACTTTCATGCAAAATGGCGTTGCAATCACAATTCGTTTATATATAGATAATAGTTAAACAATATTGTTGAATTTAACAAATATTTTAAGGTTACTTTTTTTGTGATTTTGGTATTATATGTTGTAGTGGCCGCTGCAATTATTCACCTTTAAATTATAAAAAAATGAACAACAAAATGTTGGTTGCAACTATTGCAACAGTGGCTGCTATTGCCACAGGAATTTATTATTACAGTACAAAAAACAAGAATGTAGAATCTGACAGAAGCCATGATATCATTGGATTGTGGATGCAAGATTCTTCTGTTATTAAGCCAAACAGCCTTGCAGCAAATTGGTTTATAAACAAGGATTCGGTTAGTAAAAAAACCTTTGAGTTTAAAGCAGATAGTACATTGCTGTTTAGGAATGATAGTACAAGTGTTAATTATTTTGTTTATGATGATATTCTAGTTTTGAAAGATACTGTTACCACAGAAAACTATATACTCAAATGGATTAATGATAGTAGCATAACTATTGCAAAAGATAGCACATTAACTCTATATCTTAGTAAAAAGAAGTAAACTTTACTAGCCTTGAGGGATAAGATAAAGTGTTTGTCATTTTTATTTAGGCCTTCAAGGTTATTTATTTTAATCAAAAAGTAATTATGAAAAACTAGGCTTTAAGTCATCTTACTAAAAATTTATAAAATGAAAAAATTGTTATGGTTAATAATGGTTATTGTTTTAGTCTTTATTGCATGTAATAACCAAAATAAGCGAAATGAAATTTCTTTGGAAAATGATAAAATTTCATTGGATTCTACAAATGCTCCTGTAACTAATCAAACTGCTGACAATAATGCTATGGAGTATGGCAATATTATTTCATCTAAAGCAGCTATTATTTCATCAATAGATAGTACCAAAAAGTTCATTAGAATAGCTCAAATAAAAAGCAAGGTTAGTAATGTAGTAAAGGCTACATTAAATATAGAAGATGCCACTGTAAAACATGGTGGATTTGTTACTAGTAGTTTGCTACAAAGCAATACTAATAAAACAGAAGTAGTAGAAAAAAACAACGACTCTTTACAAGAAAATATTTACTATACAACTACGAGTATTATAACTTGTAGAGTGCCAAATAATAAGTTAGATACACTGCTAAAAGATATTGCTAAAAACCTTGTTTTTATTGATTATAGAAATGTTAAAGCAGAAGATGTAACTCTCGATTTTACAAAAAATAATTTGATACTAAAACGTACGGATGATTACAAAAAAAGATTGAATAAAATTGCAGACGATAATGCTACCAAGCCATCTGATATTAGCAATTTAGCCGATGGAATTATTGCTAAGCAACAGCAACAAGACGATGCAATGCTAGATAAATTGATAAAATTAGATGCTATTGAATATAGTACAGTTACTGTAGAAATTTATCAGCCTGAAAGTATTGTTCAACACACTATTGTAAACAGTAATAGCAATAAATATAGGCCAAGTTTTATAGCAAATTCTTGGAAAAGTATTAAATGTGGGTGGCAAGTAGTATTGAATTTTGTGGTGTTTATGTTACAAATTTGGCCATTGATATTGTTGGGTTTTTTAGCATTAGTTGTTTATAAAAAATACTTTGCATCAAAGCCAAAAGCTAATTAGTATCGGCTGCTTTTAAAAATTTGCTGATATAATGATTTGTAGTTGCAACATCGTTGTGATGCAATTGTGAAGGCAGTAAAATAATTCTAGATTGTTGTAAATCTGAAGCTAAAAATTGGGTATCTTGCTTTTGTAGGTATCCAATTTTTCGTTTTTCTAAAACTTGTGCTAGCTTTAAAGAGTTTGTAGCAAAGCTAGATTTGGGAGAAAACAGCGTAATAAATTTTGTGGTTGTACTTTGCTGCAAAAAATTGGCAATTTTATCAACCTCATAATTAATGGCATCAAAAAGCAAAACAGTTTTTACATGATGAGTGTTATATTGCATAAGTCTTGTAAGCACATTGGCTGCCCCACTATGCCCAGCAAAAATTAATGAATGTGGTTGTTCCACTTCAATTAAACTTTTGTTGTTTAAAAAATCTTTTAACTCGTTTAAGTAAGTATTAAAGAAGTTTGCTTTTTCCCATTTTCCAGCATAACTATCGTTGGCATTTTTAGCGGCTTCGGGTAAAACTAAAATCGCATTTATGCCACTTGCAATTAATTCTTCTTCTAGTTTAAAACTTTCTAAAGTTTGATTTATATTGTTTCCCCAACCATGAAACCAAAAAAACAATTGAAAAGCCTGATTTTTTTTAAAACTTTTGGGAATTAAAATTATAGTACTGTTATCATTGTATCTATTATCATTGCTAGGCTTTATTCCATCTGGAAACATAGCATTGTTGCTATAAAACATTAACTTTTTACTGCCAAATTTTTGTGCATTTAACAATAAATGGCTACAGAAAAAAGATAAAAAAACAAACAGTTTTAACTTAACATTCATAAAAACCAATTTGCACGAATATACATTTTATCTTTGCAGCTAATTGCAACAATTGGTGTTGTATTTTGTTTAACTAAAAATAATAATAGTGTTTTTATATCATCCATCTCAAGTAATTGCACCCAAGCGTTTGTTAACCAAGGAAGTTAAAATTGGCGATTTACTTTTAGGCAATCACCATCCAATTCGTGTGCAAACAATGACTACAACCGACACAATGGATACACAAGCAACTGTAGAGCAATCAATTCGTTGTATTGAAGCAGGTGCTGAGTTGGTTCGTATAACTGCTCCAAGTAAAAAAGAAGCAGAAAACTTATTGATAATTAAAAATGAGTTGCGTAAAAGAGGATACAATACACCATTGGTAGCTGATATTCATTTTACCCCAAATGCTGCAGAAATTGCTGCAAGAATTGTAGAAAAAGTTAGGGTAAACCCAGGAAATTATGTTGACAAGAAAAAGTTTGAATTAATTGAATATACTGATATTGATTATGCAGAGGAAATAGATAGAATTAGAGATCGATTTACCCCACTTGTAAAAATTTGTAAAGAGTATGGTACAGCAATGCGAATTGGCACAAACCATGGAAGCCTTAGTGATAGAATAATGAGCAGATATGGAGATACAGCAATTGGGATGGTTGAAAGTGCTATGGAATTTTTAAGAATTGCAAGAGGCGAAAGCTATCATAATATTGTATTGAGTATGAAAAGCAGTAACCCTATTGTAATGGTTGAAGCTTATAGATTACTTGTAAGTACTATGAATACTGAGTTTGGCGAAATTTACCCTTTGCATTTAGGTGTTACTGAAGCTGGTGATGGTGAGGATGGTAGAATAAAAAGTGCGATTGGAATTGGTACTTTATTGCAAGAAGGTATAGGTGATACTATAAGAGTTTCGCTAACTGAAGATCCAGAATTTGAAATTCCAGTGTGTAAAGATTTAGTTAATCTTAATAGCTCAATAAAACCTATTGAAAACAATGCTTTTTTTAAAGTAAATACAAGTGCAGTGCCAAATAAAAACGAATCTTTTGTAACACCAATTGTAGTGGCAGATTTTATGCTAGCTAATGAAATTACCCCTACAAGCTTGCAAAGTATTGGATACACTTACAATGAAGTAACAGATAAATGGAATATTGCAGATGCCGCTGCAGACTTTATTTTTACTGGAAGTAAAACTATTGATTTTGCACTTCCTGGTACACTAAAGGTAATTACAACACCTACAACAGAAAATGCTGACATTTTGCAAGATTCTGATAAGGTTTTCCCTTTGTTTTATGGAGAAGAATTTTTAACTAAATCTCTATATCACAGCAAACTACTAAATTTTATTTCGCTTGACGTAAATACTAATGTTGATGCAGTTATTGAAGCAACTAAAAATAATTCTACTGTTGTTTATTGTATTTATAGTAATGCTGAAAATAGTGTTCAACAATGTAAGTCTTTTGCCAATTTACTTACACAGCAGCAAATAAAAAATCCTTTAATAATTGCAGTAGAAAGCAACCACAGTAGTATTGATGAGCAATTGATTTATTTTTCACAAAAAGCTGGAGCCTTGTTTTTGGATAATGTTGGAAATGGTATTTGGTTAATAAATGACGAACAAAAAATTGCTAATACAGTAGTTAGTGGGCGTACTTACTTGCCTGTAAATAATAACCATCAATTTTTAAATAACACCTCATTCTCAATACTTCAAGCAACGCGAAAAAGAATTTCTAAAACAGAATATATAAGTTGCCCTAGTTGCGGAAGAACATTGTTTGATTTGCAAGAAACCACTGCAAAAATTAGAAATAAAACCAACCATTTAAAAGGCTTAAAAATTGCCATTATGGGTTGCATTGTTAACGGACCAGGCGAAATGGCAGATGCTGATTTTGGTTATGTTGGAAGTGGTGTAGGTAAAATTACTTTGTACAAAGGCAAAGAAGTTGTAAAGAAAAATATAGATAGCGATATAGCTGTTGATGAATTGATAAACTTACTTAAAGAAAACAATGCATGGATAGAGCCAACTGTGTAGATAGTTTTCTTATATTAAATTTTTAAGAATTGTTGTTTTAAAAAAAACTTCAGGTGTTTTGCCTGAAGTTTTTAAAAGTAGTCCCAGCAAGAATCGAACTTGCATCAAAAGTTTAGGAAACTTCTATTCTATCCATTGAACTATAGGACCAACATTGAGATTGCAAATATGCACTTATGTTTTAAATTTCAAAATCTATATTTTAACAAAGGTTTTATATAATTTTTACTCTTGTGGTAAAGCATACCATTTTCGATACAATTTATAAATGAAAGTAACTAATAAAATTGAAAATAAAA
>JBMLOQ010000046.1:0-3015 GCA_049242885.1 Chitinophagaceae bacterium | reverse complement strand
TTTTACTAAGCAAGATATATTATCGTCAAATTGAATAACCTTAGCATTATTTTCGGTTTTTAAGCCAATAGTTTTTACTACAGTTACATCACCCAAAAGCCATAACAATAAATCTATAAAATGACTAAACTGTGTATATAAAATTCCCCCATCTTTTTCTATTTTTCCTTTCCAAGAAGAGTTATTATAATAGCTGCTATCTCTATTCCAAAAGCAATTAAGTTGTACGTTTATTATTGCTCCTAATATGTTTTTATTGAGTAGTTTTTTAAGTTCAATAACGGGTGGATTGTAGCGATTTTGTTTTACTACAAATAGTTTTTTATTAGCTTTTGTAGCAGCATCTATCATTTGTTTGCAATCGATACTGTTTAAAGCCATTGGCTTTTCACAAATTACATGAAAGCCTGCGTGTAAAGCCTTTTGGGTTTGAGGGGAATGTAAGTAATTGGGTGTGCAAATTACTACTACAGATGCTTTTGTTTGTGCTAAAAGCTCATCATAACTATTATAATACTTACAATTATGTTGGTTGGCAAAATTGCTTGCCTTGGTTATATCAATATCATAAACACTATCTAAACCCCCAATGTCACTAATATGTTTTGCATGCCTATGTGCAATTGCACCACAACCAATAATACTAAATACAATCTTTTCCAAGATGAGTTATTTAGTGGCATTTAAAATAGCAACAACAACAGCTGCTAAACTTGCTACAGAACCAGCAATAGCAATAGTTTCGCCAGTTGAAAGTTTTTTACTTAGGTTTTGTGATTTTAAAGGTATTAAAATTTCGCTTCCTTCTTCAACTTTTGGGTATGATTTAAAAAACAAAAATTTCTTGGTTTTTGCAGCTACACCATTTGGCTGTAATACGATTACTTTTCGTTTTAATGCTTTATCTGTATATCCTCCAGCTCGTTCTATATAATATTTTAAATCTTCGCCTTCAACAAACACCACCTCAGTAGGAAACAACACTTCTCCTGTAACTTTTATTTCTCTCTTTTTATTTGGAATGGTTAGTACATCACCTTCTTGTAAATAAATATTTTCGAGGCTGTTTTCATTGGCCACAATATCATTTACGTTAATACCAATTTTAATTGTTTTTAAAAACACATCTGTAGTTTTTAAGCCAGAGGAATCTTTGCTTTGTTGCAACAATCTTTTGGCATAAACACTATTGGTATCTTTTAGCAATTCAGACTTGTTTATTCTTGTAATATAAGCACCTTTTAAAAATGCTGTATTTGTAAAGCCGCCTGCACGTTTTAATAAATCACTTACACGCTCATTTTTTGATTTGAGCACATAGTTTGATGGGTATAAAACTTCTCCCTCAACACTTACAGATTTTTGATCTTTGTAACTAATTTTTGTTCTTATGGTAATAATATCATAAGGAAACAGTTCAATATCATTAACTTCTAAATCTAACTCTTTTTGGCTAGAAATTGTAAGCACATTGGCCAATTGATAGCTACTATCTTCCTTATCTTTATTAAGCCTGCGTGCTACTTCTATTTTATCTAAACTAGCACCTTCAGTAAATCCACCTGCTGCAAAAATTACATCTTTTAATCTTTGGTTTTTATAAAATGGGTATTGCCCAGGATTTTTAACTTGACCATTAATTGTTACAATAAAATCCTCAGTAAAATCTTTTGCTACTCCAATTACAACTTCATCATTTTTTTCTAAGGTTATATCTTGTTGTGTGCCTTTAATAATATTTAATGGATTAAAAGCAATGATGGTTTTGGTATAATCTTCATTTGTGCGTATTAAAGTTCCACGTTGTGTAAAGGCCTCTGGCTTTAAACCATCAGCATTTGTAATTAGTTTGCTTAAGGTTAAACCCTTTGTATAAGCAAAATCACCAGGCCTGTATACTGCACCTTTTATAGTAATTTTATTTGCAAATCGATCTATAATTTTTTCAACTTCAATAATATCACCATTTTGAGGTAAATAGGTATAAAAATTGGCTTTAGGTACATCTACAATTTGTTTTTCTTTTCCTGTGTTTTGAATAATGTGTAAAGCCGATGTATAGGCAATTGGTGTAAAGCCTCCTGCATAGGATATTAAATCTTGTAAGTTTTCGTTTGGTAATATTTCAAACACTGCTGGTTTTCTAACTTCTCCACTTAATGTAACTTGATTAAGTGCAGTAGGAATTCGAATAACATCTCTATCCATTAATCTTACATCACTAGTTTGGTTGCCTTTCATTAAAAAACTATATGCATCAAACTTTTCTATAACTCTACTATTTCTTATCACTTCAATGGTGCGTAAACTTCCTTTTTCGTTTGGCCCTCCTGCTGCATATAAGGCATGAAAAAGAGAAGATAAAGAAGACAAAGTAAATGTTCCTACTTTATTGGCTTCTCCAATTACTGTAACTTTTATACTTCTTATTCTACCAACGCTAATATTTACTTTAGATTGTCCACTACTTATTGATGAGTAGCCATTACCAGCCATTTTGTCTTTTATTTTTTTTGTAGCTTGCTCCACAGTTAAACCACTAACATTTATCATACCTACATATGGAAGTGTGATAAACCCTTCTGGACTTACCTGTAATTTTTGATTAACTTCTTGATAGCCATAAACATCAACATTAATTTCATCATCTGGTCCTATAACATAATTTCTTGGGGTTGGAATTCTAAGATTAGGCTCAAAAGTGATGTTTTCATTGGTAAACAAATCGCCACCAAAAATGTAGCTCGAAGGCGTTTTTGCTTTAAAGTTTTTTAAATCTTTATTAAAGCCACTGCTATCTACCTCTCTACCTTCATAAGATTTTTGTTTTGTGGGAGGAGTTTTAGTATTGTTTTTGTTTTGAGTCAAACTACTCATATCTAGCTTTGCCAATCTGGCTCTAAGCTTAACAATTTCACTTGCAGGAAAGCCTCTTTGAATGGCTAATTGCTCTGCTTGGCTTTCACTTAGTCCACTTTGGGCTAATTGTTGTTTGTATTGCACAATTTCTTCATC
>JBMLOQ010000045.1:0-13754 GCA_049242885.1 Chitinophagaceae bacterium | reverse complement strand
GTAAACCAGGTTTGGTAGAACGTTTTGAATTAATGGTAAATGGTAAAGAATTGGCTAATGCTTATAGCGAGTTAAACGACCCAATTGACCAAAGAGAACGTTTTGAAGAGCAAGTAAAATTGATGGAGCGTGGAGACGATGAAGCCATGTTTATTGACCACGATTTTTTACGTGCATTAGAGTATGGCATGCCTCCTACAAGTGGTATTGGTATTGGTATTGATAGATTATGTATGATGATGCTAAACCAACCAAGCATTCAAGATGTATTATTGTTTCCTCAAATGCGACCAGAGAAAATGGATTAAAATAAAACCAAAAAAGAATTAGCTAGTTTTTAGAGGATGGTACTTTAACTGTCCTCTTTTATTTTTGATGTATAAATGAAAAGAATAATTGTAATTTTAATTTTGTTGTTTGGCAACAAAGTTTTGTGCCAAGACACAACAATAAACAGTAACGAAAGAGTGGTTACTTTGCCAGAAGTGTTGGTTAGAAACAACTTTGACTACAATACCTTACTTAATCAAATACAAGAAGACACTACTTTTTACAAAGCTTTTAGAAATCTTAAAGTATTAGGGTACAGTGCGTACAACAATATACAAATGCTCGATAAAAAAGGCAAAGTAAAAGCAAGCTTATACAGTAAAACAAAACAAACAAGGATAAATGGTTGTAGAGCTACACAAATACTTGAGGAAAAAACAACTGGAGATTTTTATAATGATAAAAGAGAGTTTAATTACCAAACTGCTGAAATGTATGCCTCTCTTTTTTTCGCAAAAGGAACTGTTTGTGGTGAAAATAATATAGTTGCAGGCAAAAGCTTTAGCACTTCAAACAAAAAAGGAATGGAAAAACATAAAGAACAACTAAAAATGTTGTTTTTTAACCCAGGAAAAAAAATTCCTGGCATACCTTTTATTGGCAACAAAATTGATTTGTACGATGAAAATGGAAAAGAAAAATATGATTATAAAATTGATATAGTAGAATACAACGGAAAACTTGCTTACCTTTTTGCAATTACCCCAAAAGAAACCCTTAATGATGATGAAAAAGCCGATATTGTAATTGATGAAATGACCACTTGGTTTGATAAACAAACTATGGAAGTGCTAGCACGCAATTACACCCTTAGCTACAAAGCAGGTGTGTATGATTTTGATGTACGTATGGAAGTTACTATGCAAAAGATAAAAGGGTTATTGGTACCACAGGTATTAAGGTATAGAGGCAACTGGGATGTAATTTTTAAGAAAAGAGAAAATGCCATTTTTACTGCAACTATTTTTGATGTAGAGTAAATAACTATGGCTGCAAAAAATCTATAAAAACTTTTTTTGCTTTTGCAAAATCTTTCCAGCTTTTACAATTAATCTCAACAACAAAAACACCACAAGTTGGCATTTCCATTAACTGTTTATTAGTTAAGCTATTCACAAAATCAGTTATTCCAGGATTATGCCCAAAAACAGCAATGCTCTCAAAGTCATCACTTGTATTTGTAACAACATCAATATAGTGTTTTAGTGGAGCATTGTACAAATGAGTTTGCTTTTCAATATCGGCAATAGCTATGTCTAAAGCTGTTGCAAAATAACTAGCTGTTGTAAATGCTCTTATGGCTGTACTACTAATAAGATGTTGAGGAATGATGTTTTTTTGTTTTAATAAGCTTGACATTGCTTTGGCTTCTTCGTGCCCCCTTGTGTTTAATACTCTATCGTAGTCGTTTAAAATTCCTGCTTCCCAGCTACTTTTTGCATGGCGTACTATAGTTAATTGTTTCATATGCATTATTTTATTAAATTAAGCAATGTTAAGTTTTCAAAAATTCGTTCACTTCAATAAAATTTTTCCATCATCCAAAAACAAAAATACAAAAACATTACCTTCACTCCATCATGAGTTTAAAAAGTAAATTGCATTACAAATATTTGTTAGAAACTTTTGGTTTGTTACGTACCAAAGAAATTTTGAATGTAAACCCCACAATTGCCCCTCAACGCAACAATAATAATAACCATGCACATATTACTATTTTTGAATATTCGCCAACAGAGTTTATACAACATAATAATGTATCCCTTAAAAATTGCACCAATTTTGTAAATAATGAAAATGTAAAATGGATAAACATTGATGGTATTAACAAGGAAACTATTGAAAAAATATGTTCCATTTTTAATGTGCATTACTTAGTTGCCGAAGATATTGAGAGTGTTGGGCAACGCCCAAAAATGGATGAGTTGGACAATCATTTATTTTGCTTGCAGCAAATGCTTTACTTTAATCCACAAGAAGCCGCCATAGAAAGTGAGCAGCTAAGTATAATTCTTGGCCCTCATTATGTAATTAGTTTTCAGGAAGATGCCACTAGAGATGTTTTTGATAATTTGAGAGAAAAGTTAAAAATAGCCAACACTAAAATTCGTAACAAAGAGGCCGATTATTTGTGCTATACCATGCTTGATATGATTGTTGATCATTATTTTATTGTAATGGAACAGTTGGGCGAAAGAATAGAAGTTCTTGAAGAAGAAATTATAAAAACACCCAATACTCGTAGTCTCGCAAAAATTAATCAACTGCGTAAAGAACTCATCGTTTTAAAAAGAAATATTGCTCCTGTAAGAGAGTTGGTTAATGGATTTTTAAAAAGTGATTCACCATTAATACAAACAAATACACTAAAGTATTTTAAAGATGTGTACGACCATGTAGTGCAAGCCAACGACCTTGTAGAAAACTACAGAGATATGATGATAAACATGCAAGACCTTTACATAAACCAAGTAAACTTAAAAATGAACGAGGTTATGAAAGTGATGACTATTGTAACTTGCCTACTTGCTCCTGCAACTGTAATTGGTGGTGTTTTTGGAATGAATTTCGATAAAATTCCATACATACACAATCAGTTTGGTTTTTATTTAGCCGTAGGAAGTATGCTAATTATACCAATAATAATGGTTTTTGTGTTTAAAAAACGTGGTTGGTTTTAAAGTTGCCAGTCTAACAGTTGCATTATTTGTTTATTAATTTTTTTTTAAACACTTCAAGGTTTGTATTCATCCAAAAAATACTGCACCTTAGCAACCAATTATGAGTAAGCAGTATAATCAAAACAAAGCGTTGTGGGCTATTACCAAGGCAAGTTTTTTGGCCATACTAAAAAACCCTGGAGCATTGTTTTTTAGTTTAGCATTTCCGCTAATTTTTGTTTGGATTTTTGGAAGCTTTGGAAGTGATGGTATTACTGCCTATAAAATTGCTGTAGATGCAAAGTCCGATACTACAAATCCTTTATATGGCATTATTAGCAAAGTGCCCATGTTTAAATTAGTACATTACAAATCTTCAGAAGAACAAAAAAAAGATTTAGAAAAAGGCAGATTGGCTGCTGTATTAAATATTAGTACTTCAACAGATAGTATGAGCAACTTGCCAAAGTTTAACGTACACATTAAAAGTACAACTGCAAGTACACCAGAATTGGCACAAGTAATTCCAATCTTAGAAAATGTATCTGCGGCTTTAAACAAACGCTTTAACCCCACACAACCTAATTTTGTAATAATTACTAAAGATATTTATAGCGTAAGAGAATACAAGCAAATAGACTTTGTATTGCCTGGTCAAATAGGTTTTTCAATTTTGTTTTCAACCTTATTTGGTATTGCATTTACATTTTATAATTTAAGAGAGCAGCTAATTTTAAAACGCTTTTATGCATCACCTATAAATAAGCTAAACATACTCATTGGCATAGGTTTCAGCAGATTAAGTTTTCAATTATTGAATGTAATTGTGTTAGTTGCAGTAGGAAAATTATTTCTTGGTTTTACACTGGCACATGGTGTATTCACTTTTTTACAAATAATTGCTTTAAGCATACTAATGTTGTTTACTTTAATGGGTGTAGGTTTAATTTTTTCGAGCATTGTTAAAGCCGATTCTACCATTCCTTTACTTATAAACTTATTTGCATTGCCACAAATGCTTTTGGGTGGTACTTTTTTTAACATCAGTGTTTTCCCTAGCTGGATGCAAGTTTTGTGTAAATTATTACCACTTACACACTTTAATATTGCTATGCGAAAATTGTCATTTGAGGGGTTGAGTTTACTTGATTGTTGGGACAATGTAGGTGTTATAACTATATGGATGCTAGTAATTTACACAATAGTTTATAAAGTTTTTAGATGGGAATAGTTTCTAAATCACAATGTTAGAAGTGCTGCAGCAATTTGCTTTTAATTAGTAGGCGTTACCTTTTCAATTCAAAAAATGATTCAATATTTTTTAAATATAGATGGACACACAGTTGAGGCTCACAAACCCTCTAAAGGAGCTTGGGTAAATGTTGTACCACCCTTAAAAGAAGAAGAGTTTGTAGAACTTAGCGAAGGGCTTGATATTCCAATAGAATTTTTAAGAGATAGTTTAGATATTGACGAAAGACCTAGATTTGAAATTGAGGATAATGTAAAATTTATTGTAATAAAAACACCTACAGAAAACAATAGTTTTAACGATAGTGATGCTTTTTATATTACAATTCCAATTTGTATAATTCTTACACACAACCACATTGTTACTGTAAATAGTTTTGACAATGGTGCCATAAAAAAATTCTTAAATACTTTCGAAAAACGCCATCCCGACAAAAGGAATATGATGGTATTGAAAATCTTTGAAAAAGTTGTTCAAACCTTTTTAGACTTCCTTAAAGAAATTAATCTTAAACGCAACCAATTTGAACAAAGTTTGTATTTAAGCAATAGCAACGAAGATTTATTAAAACTCATGCAAATTCAAAAGAGCTTAGTGTATTTTGTAACAGCCTTGAGAAGCAATGAGTTATTAATGATGAAGCTAGAACGTACCAATTTTTTACAACTGAATGAAGATGAGAAAGAATTTTTACAAGACCTTATAGTTGATAGTTCCCAAGCTCTAGAAATGGCTAATATTTACACCACCATTTTAAGTAGCACTATGGATGCTTTTGCAAGCATTATTAGCAACAATCTTAACAATGTAATGAAACGTTTAACAAGCATTACCATTATACTTTCCTTGCCAATTTTAGTAACCAGTATTTATGGAATGAATGTAAAAATACCTGGGCAAAGTGGTGCCTATGCTTTTTATATTCCAGTTGTAATATCATTAATAGTAAGTATTGTAATTGCAGGATATTTTTATAAGAAAAAATGGTTTTAGATTGTATTAATTATGTTCTACAAAGTTTTGCAATTTTTGGTTCGATTTTGCTTACAAATATTTTGTAGTAAAATTACTATTTTAAATAAATCTTTACTAAATACAAAAGGACCAGTTTTAATAGTAGCCAACCATCCTAATAGTTTTTTAGATGCTATTATAATCGCTGCTTTTTTTAAGCAAAAAGTGTATAGCCTTGCAAGGGGAGATGCTTTTAAAAATCCTTGGCAACGGCTGCTTTTAAAGCCTTTTAATATGATTCCTATTTATAGGATAAGTGAGGGTAAAGACAATTTGCAAAAAAATTATAATACATTCAAACAATGTGAAAATATTTTAGCCAACAATGGTATTCTTTTAATTTTTATTGAAGGAGTTTGTAAAAATACCCACCAATTATTGCCATTTAAAAAAGGAGCAGCACGCATTGTTGAAGTTTGTTTGCAGCAAAATATTCCTCTACAAATTATGCCTATTGCTTTAGGCTATAGCAGCTTTAATAAAATACCATTAAGTGTAACTGTTAACCTGCAAAGAAGTTTCAATTTATCTGATTTTAAAAAAACAGATATGGCGTTGCATAAAATACTAAATCTACGATGCCACGAAAGCTTAAATGCTGCCATTACAATTCCAACACAGCATCATTTTGGATTAATAAAAACGGTTATTTATTTGATTGGATTTCCTTTTTTTAAGTTACTCAATAATTTTGTATTGGCAAAAACACGTAGTACAGTTTTTTATCATAGTATATTGTTTGCTTCCTGTTTTTTGCTTTTTGTAATGATGAGTGCTGTTTTATTGTTATTTTTTGCTCTAAAGTTGATATTTTGATAAACATAAATGTGTGTAATTGAAGGTTGTGAAAGCCATAATTCTCCAATAGTTCATCTCTGAATTAGCATAACTTTGAACCATGCAAAAAAACACACGTAGAAATTTCTTAAAACAATCTAGCAAAGCTGCAGCATTAGTTGCCTTAAATCAGTTATTGCCTATACAAAAATTAGTTGCACAAGCTACCACACTTAAATTTACTCAGCAACCTTTACCATTTGCAATGGATGCAATTAATAATTTTGTAGATGCTACAACAATGCAACTGCATTACACCAAACATGCTGCTGCATACTGCAAAAACTTAAATGAAGCTTACAGTCAAGAGTTAGGTTTTAGAGATAGAAGTTTAGAAAAAATACTAAATAAAATTTCGAGATATTCGATAAAAATGAGAAATAATGCTGGAGGACATTTTAATCATGAGTTTTTTTGGCAATGTATAAACCCTACAAACTCCAAAACTCCAAAAGCAAAAACTTTAGCATTAATAAACAGCAGTTTTAATAGTGTAGATAATTTTAAACAACAGTTTAGCGATGCTGCAAAGCAACGTTTTGGCAGTGGTTGGGCGTGGCTGGTAATGGATAAAAAAGGAAAATTAGCCGTTGGGAGTACACCAAACCAAGACAATCCTTTAATGAATGTAAGTACACTTAGAGGCAAACCATTATTGGCTTTAGATGTTTGGGAGCATGCCTACTATTTAAAATACCAAAATAAACGAGCCGATTACGTTTCTAATTTTTGGCAACATATAAATTGGGATTTTGTAGAAGAACAAATAAGCTAGCTACTAAAAACATTCCTCAATAACTGCTGTATAAAAATCTTTAAGATTACCGCCCATTGCTACCACTTGTTGTGGCACCACACTAGCAGCACTTTGCCCTGGCACTGTATTTATTTCTAGCATATAAGCTTTTTGTTGAGCCTCGTTGTAAATAAAATCTATTCGAACAATACCTCTACAATTAAAAACTTCATACACTTTTTTTGCAGCTTCACTTAAGTGTTGTTGCATAGTTGGTGTTATTTGAGCAGGAGTAACTTCTTCGCTTTTGCCTAAATATTTTGCTTCGAAATCAAAAAATTCTTTATGGGTTTTTATTTCGGTAATTGGCAATATGGTTATGTTTCCTTTGCTTTTAAATACACCAATTGTAAATTCTCGGCCAGTAATCATTTCTTCAACCAATACCTGAGTATCTTCTTTAAAAGCTTTATCTATTGCAACTTGCAATTCATCGGCATGGTTTACTTTACTCATACCAATACTACTGCCTCCATTATTGGGTTTTACAAATACAGGTACATTAATTTGTTGCAAAACTTGCTCTGCAGAAATTGGACTGTGCTTAAATAAATGAACACTTTTAGCAACATTTATTCCTGCAAAGGCTGCTACTGCCACTGTATATCTTTTATTAAATGTAAGGGCTGATGTGGCTGCATCGCAACTTGTATAAGGCAAACCAAGCATATCAAAATATCCTTGTAGCTTTCCATCTTCACCTGGTGTGCCATGAATGCATAAAGCTACAGCATCGAAAGATATTTTTTCACCATTGGCAACAATGGTAAAATCTTCCTTATTTACATTTGTTTTATTTTCTCCATCTACAAAAAACCAACCTTGTGTTGTAATGTCTATGTAAAAAACATCAAACTTTTCTCTATCAATATTACTATTTACAGTAATTGCACTTTTATAACTTATTTCTGCTTCGCCACTATATCCACCAGTTACTAAAGCAATCTTTTTTTTCGTCATATTTTTTGTTTATAAAAATATTAATCAAAAAACTCAAACTAATTCTAATAATTATTTATTGTACTTAGGATTAATTTCCAAATACACTTAAAAATTTAATTCGCATTATTTTTAGTTGTTCCAGCGTATAATTATTTTCGCTCAGTTCTTTTTGAGCAATTTCTAAGCTACTTGTTTCGCAGCTTTTAAAATATTCAATAATATCTTCCTGGTCGTATTCATCTAACCATTCTTCAATTATGTAATCCAAATTTAGTTTTGTACCACTAGCTGCTATGGTTTCCATTTCATCTAAAATCTCGGCTACTGTAAATCCTTTGTTACTAGCAATAGTTTCTAAATGAATTTTTTTATCAATATTTTGAATAATGTAAATCTTGTTGCTGCTTTTATTGGCAACACTTTTCATTACAAAATCATCCGGCTTTTCAATTTCGTTTTCTTCTACATATTTTGCAATAAGTTCTACAAAAGGTTTGCCATACTTTATAGCTTTTCCTTTGCTTACTCCTTGGCATTTTTCTAATTCTTCCAATGTTGTTGGATAAATGGTACTCATGTCTTGCAATGAGTTTTCCAAGAAAATCACAAATGGAGGTAGGGCTTTTCGTTTAGCTTCTTTTTGTCTTAATTCTTTTAGCATTTCAAATAATGCTTGATCAGCACCTTGCCCAGATTGATTTCCAGCTTCTTTATCATCATCTTCGTCATCATCTTCATCTTGGAAAATAGCGTTTAATACTATTTTGAATGACTGAGGTTTTTCTCTCCACTGTTTTCCTTTTTCTGTAAACTTTACTAAGCCATATTCTTCTATATCTTTTTTTACCAAATCTTCCAGCAACATTTGTCTTATAAGACTGTTCCAAAAATGTGGTTCTGGTTGATCCTTGCCTATACCAAACACTTTGCTTTTTTCGTGCCTAAACATATTTATTTGAGGCGTAAGCTTACCTATGATAACGTTTACTAAATATTCTGTTGGAAAACGTTCGTCTAAAGCTTCTATTACATCTAATACTTTAAGTACACTAGTTTTTGCTTCAATTTTCTCTTTTGGATGTTTGCAGTTGTCGCAATTTCCACAGTTTTTATCCCCCCATTCTTCGCCAAAATAATGTAATAATACTTTTCTACGGCATACGCTACTTTCGCAATATGCTACAGTTTCGTTTATAAGTTGCGTATTTACTTCTCTTTCACTCAATGGTTTATCCCTCATTAAATGTTCTAACTTATGTACATCTTTGTGAGAGTAATATAATATACAATTCCCTTCTAAGCCATCACGTCCTGCACGACCAGTTTCTTGGTAATAATTTTCAATAGATTTTGGGATGTTGTAGTGTATTACAAATCTGATATCGGGCTTGTCAATACCCATTCCAAATGCTATGGTTGCAACAATAACCTGCATGTCTTCATTCAAAAATTGGTCTTGTCTTTCTGCTCTTTGTTTTTGATCAATTCCTGCATGATAAGCAACTGCTTTTATATTGTTGGCAACTAAAATATCTGCCAACTCTTCTGTTGTTCTACGGTTTAATGTATAAATAATACCACTTTTTCCCTTGTGATGAGAAATGAATTTGGTGATATGCTTTATAGTTTGTTCTTTTTGAAGTTTGGGCTGAATTTCGTAATAAAGATTTGTACGGTTGAAAGAAGAAATAAAAATGTTGGGTTCTCTTAATCCTAAATTTCTTACTATATCACTTTGCACTTTTGGAGTTGCAGTAGCTGTTAAAGCAACCACTGGCACATCAATAGCAATTACGTCCATCATTTCTCTAAGCCTACGATATTCTGGCCTAAAATCATGACCCCATTCACTAATACAATGAGCTTCATCAACTGCGAAAAAACTTATTTCAAGATCGGCAAAAAAATCTAAATTTTCTTGTTTTGTTAAGGTTTCAGGGGCTACATATAAAAGTTTAGTTTTACCACCAAGCAAATCATCTTTTACAACTTTAATTTGAGTTTTATTTAAAGAAGAGTTTAAAAAATGGGCTACATCATCTTGCTCGCTATACCCTCTTACTAAATCTACCTGATTTTTCATTAAGGCTATAAGAGGCGAAACAATTATTGCCACTCCAGGCAAAATCATTGCTGGAAGTTGATAACATAAACTTTTGCCGCCACCTGTGGGCATAATTACAAATGTATCGTGCCCAGCCAATAAGCTTTCAATTGCATCTGCTTGGCGGCCTTTAAATTCTTTAAAACCAAAATATTTTTGCAAACCTTCTAATACTGGAATATCTGGCACTAGAGCTTTAATGTTGGCTGCTTTCGGTTTTGGTGTTTTTTTTACAGATTTTTTTACTGGTGCTTTCCTTATGGTTTTTGCCATTCTACAATACTTTAAATTTCAATTTCACAATATTTATTTCATTAAAAAAAATATTGCCTAATACCTTTTAAAAAATGTTGTTGATTAACAATTAAACTACTTTCAGTTTTTTTCAAAGGAGCGTGAAGGTAATGAATTTTAAACAACAAACATGTTTTTTTACCTTAAAAATACAATGAAATTTAACGATATTGTTTAATTACATATGTTGTTAACCATTGACACTTATTTTTGCCAAATGGATGCTAAAATTATTGCCACCGCAAAGCAAACTATTGCTTTAGAAGCTGCAGCACTGCACCAATTGCAAGATTTTATTGGTGACAGTTTTGTACAAGCTGTACAAACTATTCATCAGTCTATTGGACGTTTGGTGGTTACTGGTATTGGCAAAAGTGCCATAATTGCTCAAAAAATTGTATCTACATTAAACTCCACAGGCACACCAAGTTTGTTTATGCACGCTGCCGATGCCATACATGGAGATTTAGGGATGATACAGAAACAAGATGTAGTTTTAGTAATTAGTAAAAGTGGAGAAAGCCCAGAAATAAAAGTATTAGTTCCTTTAATTAAAAATTTTGGCAATACTTTAATTGCTATTACAGGCAATTTACAAGGCTATTTGGCTTTACAAAGCCATATTGTTTTAAACACTACTGTAAGCCAAGAAGCATGTCCCAACAATTTAGCTCCAACAACAAGCACTACTGCACAACTAGCCATGGGTGATGCAATTGCTGTAAGCTTAATGGAATTGAATGGATTTAAACCTCAAGATTTTGCAAAATTTCATCCTGGTGGCAATTTGGGTAAAAGGCTGTTTTTGAAAGTAAGTGATTTGTACAATAAAGACAAAGCTCCAAAGGTTTTAGAAGGGGCTGGCTTTAAAGAAATTATAAACGAAATTTCTAGCAAAATGTTAGGTGCTACTGCTGTAATTAGCAGCAATAATGAAATTTTAGGAATAATTACAGATGGAGATTTAAGAAGAAATTTGGAAAAAACAGAAAATATTTACAGCTTATTTGCTAAGGATATTTATTCGCCAAACCCAAAAACTATTGAAGAAAGCACTTTGGCAATTGATGCCCTTGAAATAATGAGAACTTATGATATTAGCCAAGTAATTGTAGTACAAAACAAAGAATATTTAGGAATTTTGCATTTGCATCAATTGGTGCAGGAGGGTATAATTTAATTAGACTTTTACGTTCAAATGAAATTTTAGTTCACCAGCAAGAATTAAACATTTTTTTCATTTTTTAGCTTTTCATACCTGAAAAGCTCAGAGATTTATTTAATTGTAATGAAAAATGTTGTTTCTCATTGAAATCAACAAATTTTATAGATAAGTGCTAGCCTTCCATTACAGTTTCTTGTGGTTTAAAATAACCATTACACAATAATAAATAAGCTCAAACGTTTTTAACTAATTGCAGGATACTTATATGCTAAAGGTATCCTTTTCCATTAAATTATAAAAGTTGAAAGCATTAAATAAATATTTATTAAAGATTTTACTGCATACTAGCTTTTGCTTATTTTTTATAAACAGCTATGCACAATATACCAATACACACTATATAGCACCTAGTCCTTGGAGCTATTTTAGTCAGTACAATGAATTAGTAGTAACCACATTAAGCACTTCGCCAGTAAATGTATCCATAGCTTCAAGCAATGGTACTATTATTAACAATTCTTTAACCACAGTTGCTGGTGCACCACTAAGATATAGATTTACCCAGCCAAATGCTAGTGCTAATGCATCTGGAACTATTTTAAATGCAAGTGGATTAATTGTTCAAGCAAACTCACCTATTGGTGTACAAATAAGAAATATTGCATCTGATAGATATACTATTACACCAGGGCAAACGCCTGGAGACCATAGCCCCTGTGTTCAAAAAGGCAATAGTGCTTTTACTAGCTTGGGAGACCAAGGTTTAGGAACTTCATTTAGAGTTGGGTACTATGCAAATGTAACTGGTGTTGCCTGTGCTCCTGAAACAGGAGCTCCTTTGTATAGTGTAATGGCTGTAAATAATGGAACTCAAATTTCTGTAAATGGCACTTTACTTACAACATTAAATGCTGGTGAGTCTTATTTATTTCAAGCTCCGTTTGGAAGCCTTGTAACATCAAGTAGCCCTGTTATTGTAAATGGGGGTATGAGAGCAGATAATAGTTCTGGCTGTGCAGATGGTGTTTATAGCCAATTAATGCCACTTTCAAAATTAGGCACAACATATATAGTAGTAAGAAGCAGTGGAAATAGTGGTTACGAAAGATCAACAATTGTAGCCACACAACCCAATACAACAGTTACTGTTTTGGTACCTTCTACTAATACTACAACCACTTATAATTTAGCTACAGCAGGCAGTTTTGTAACTATAAATAATGGTGATGGAAGCACAGCCTACTCTACAAATTACATTACATCAAACAACCCAGTTGGAGTATATTCAGGTTCTGCTAATGGATGTGAAATTGACATGATAGTTCAACCACCATTAAGCAACTGCTCTGGTTCGTTCGATGTTCAAACCAATCAATTTTTGAATAATGTGAATGGCGGAAATAGTGTTTTTCCTTATTTTGGATATGTACTTTTACAAAGTGATACAGCAAAGGTTTATTTTAATGGGATTGATTTAGAAACTATCGTTGGCTTAAGAACACAAATTGGCTCAACAGGTTATTATATGATTAGGTTTACCAATGCACAACTAGGTAATCCATCAAATTTAAGATTTGTAGTAAATGCAAGAATTAGTGTAGTGATGGCACAAAGTGGTTCTGGATATTCAATGACTGCGGCAATTTCTTCCATAAATAATGCGATGCCACCACCAACTTTATCATCAAACTGTTTACCAGCAACATTAACAGCTCAAGCAGGTTTTGATTCATATGATTGGTACTTAAATGGGGCACAAGTTGCATCTGGCAGCAACCCAATTTTTACACCTAATCAAACAGGAAATTATACAGTAGTTGGCTTTTCAACAAATTGTGGTTACACACAACCCTCTACAGCGGTAACAATTAACCCAAAACCAAATGCTGGAAATGACACAACAGTTTGCCAAGGTTCAAGTTTATCACTTGTTGGCACTAGCAATGTTAGTGGAACGAGTTGGAGTGCATTTAGCTCTAACCCAATTGGTGCAACATTAGGCAATACCATTAATAACCAAGCAATTGTAACATTTTCTAATAACGCAGTGGGAAATTATAGATTTTTATTTTCATCGGGTTGTACAGATACAATGAATGTTTTAGTAAAAAGTAAAACAACTTCTACAACAAATATTACAATATGTAGTAATCAGTTACCTTATTTATGGAATGGAATTAATAGAATAGCTGCTGGAAATTATTCTTTTACTACAACCAATAGTCAAGGTTGTGACAGTGTGGCTAATTTAATTCTTACTGTAAATAACACTTCAACTTCTACAACAAATATTACAATATGCAACAATCAGTTGCCTTATTTATGGAATGGAATTAATAGAACAGCTGCTGGAACTTACA
>JBMLOQ010000044.1:5798-12987 GCA_049242885.1 Chitinophagaceae bacterium | reverse complement strand
GTTGGTTTTGCTTTTTTTACAAAAGATTTATTCATGTATTTCAATAGCCTTACTTCTTTTTCATTTAGCATTCTCCATTTACCTCTATTTACATTTTTCTTAGTAAGGTTGGCAAACAATACTCTATCTAGCTTGGTTACTTTGTACCCTAAATGTTCAAACATTCGTCTTACAATTCTATTTCGTCCACTATGTATTTCAATACCTACAAGGCTTTTATCTTGCATATCTACATAAGCAGCAGCATCGGCTTGTATAAATCCATCTTCTAAAGTTAACCCTGTAACTAGTGATTCAATGTCTTTTTTAGACACTACTTTATCGAGCCCTACTTCATAAATCTTTTTTATTTGATATGATGGGTGGGTAAGTTTTTGTGCCAGCTCCCCATCATTAGTAAGCAGTAAAACCCCAGTTGTATTTCTATCTAAACGCCCCACAGGGTAAACTCTTTGTGGTGTGGCTCCTTTTATTAAATCCAGTACTGTTTTTCGTCCATTTGGATCGTCTAAAGTGGTTATATAATCTTTTGGTTTATTGAGCAAAATATAAACAGCATTGGCAATAGCAAATATTCTTTTGCCTTTATATTTTACAGTGTCATTATCTGTAACCTTATGTGCAGGGTTTGTAATGGCTTCGTTGTTTACAATAATTTCTCCTTTTTTTATTATTTCTACTGCTTCTCTACGCCCACAAATCCCTGCATGAGCCACAAATTTGTTTAGGGGAATAGGTGTTTCTTTTTCTGCAACTTTTTTATCGTCTTGTATTTTATTGAATTGGTGGCGTGTGCTACTTTTTAACGATGGGGCAGCTTGGCCTGTTTGCTCTAAATACTTTTGTTCACGTGCAATTCGTCCTGCTTCTCTAAGGTCGGCCTTCATTCTTCGCTTTTCTTGCCTAAACATTTCTTTTTTGGCTGCACCTTTAGGCTCTTTGTTCATAAATTTTTCAAAACCTTTTGCACTTTTCTTTGTCATATTTCTTGCTTAATTATTTCAAAGGTAAGCTGTAAATTTTTATTTCGCAGATAAGTGTATTAATGCAACTTTGCACTTTAATTATGAAACGTATTTTTATTTTTTTTGGCGGAATTGTGTTACTGGTTTTTACAAGCATCTTGGCATCTTCATTCCAAAGAAAAAATAATCTATCTACAACCCAGCAAATAGAACTTGGACATTTACTTTTTTTTGATACTAGATTAAGCATAAACAACACTACAAGCTGTGCAACTTGCCATATTCCAAAATTTGCTTTTGCCGATACTTTTATAACCCCAAAAGGTGCTTTTGGCGATGTGGTTAAACGAAATACGCCAACATTAATTAATCTATCCGACAATAAATTGTTTAATTGGGCTCATCCAAATATTACAAGCCTACAGCAACAGTCTAGCATTCCTTTGTTTGGAAAAAGCCCTGTAGAAATGGGTATGGATAGTGGTAATGCAAAACAACTTGAATTTATTTTATCCGATAAACAGTATACATCTATTTTAAAAAACTCAACTCAAAATATCAATTGGAAATTTGTTCAAAACGCTATTGCTGCTTATGTAAAAACATTTAAATTTTATAATAGCAAATACGATAAATTTTTATCAAAAAAAATCCAGCTTTCCCAAGCTGAAAAAAGAGGAATGGATGTTTTTTTTAACGATGGCAACAAGTGTATTCGTTGCCACGGAGGTAAAGATTTTGATGCCCCCAAAAATCCAGACATGTATATTTATCAAAACATTGGATTGTACAACGTAGGAGAAAAAAATAACTATGGCAACAACGACAATGGTGCTTTTGATGTAAATAATGATACAACTGATATTGGAAGATTTAAAATTCCTAGTCTTAGAAATATTGCCATTACAGCACCTTATTTTCATGATGGCACTGCCAAATCTTTAGATGAAGTAATACAGCATTACAACAATGGTGGGCGTGTAACCAATGTTGGTATAAACAAAGGTGATGGGAGAGAGCATCCTAACAAACACCCAATGATTGGTGCAATAGAATTATCGGCTAATGAAGCTACATTTTTAATAGCATTTTTAAAAACCCTTACCGATACTAGTTATTTAAAAAACAAATTATACCAAAACCCTTTTAAAAATTAATGCAATTTTCATACTTACATATTGGCAAAATAGTAGCATCGTTTGGCACAACTGGCGAAGTAATTGTTACCCATGCTTTAGGCAAAAAATCTAACTTTAAAGATGTAGAGGTTTTGTTTGTAGAAGAAACTAAAGGAAGCAAATTGCCCTATTTTATTGAAAAAGCAAAAGCTAAAACCACCGATGAATCTTACCTAAAACTTGAAGGAATAAATAGCAAAGAAGCCACAAAAAGATTATTAGGAAAACCTATTTGGCTTACCGAAGAAGATGCCAGAAAACTGAGTGCTAAACAATCGACTATTGGATTAATTGGATATACCGTTTTTGATGATGAAAATGAAATAGGAATAGTAATTGAGGTGATTGAACAACCACACCAAACATTACTAAATGTAGACTATAAAGGAAAAGAAGTGTATATACCTATGCACCAAGACAATATTGTGCAATTAGCACACCCAAAAAAGAAAATTGTACTTGAAATACCTGATGGCTTATTGGATTTGTAAGGTTAAGTAAATTATATTGTTAGCATATCGTTTTTTTCAAAAAATTGAATTTAGCTCTTAAATTATACCTCTTCCGACGATTGATTTTAATTAAAATCATTTAAGTCATTTCGACAATAGGAGAAATCTAATTGTACAATTTATACAGATTTCTCTGGCAAGAACCATCGAAATGACGTTATTGTTTTAATTATCGAAGAGGTCTAATATTCAACTTAAAAAAGCTAAATAAAAACTAGCTTAATACTAAATCGGCAACTTGTTGCATATTTTTTACATAATGAAAGTTGATGCCTTTTATAAAATTACTATCAATTTCTTTCACATCTTTTTCGTTTAAATAGCACATTATTATATCTTTTAAACCAGCACGTTTTGCTGCTAATACTTTTTCTTTTATACCACCTACTGGCAATACTTGCCCTCGTAAGGTAATTTCGCCTGTCATGGCAAAATATGGTTTTAGTTTTTTATTGGTAAATGCCGATGCTAAGCTGCTAAACATAGTAATACCTGCACTTGGACCATCTTTTGGGGTTGCACCTTCTGGCACATGAACATGTATGTTTTTTTTGCTAAATACGTCGGAATCTATTCCAAATTTTTTGGCATTAGCTTGTAAGTAAGAAAGAGCTGTAGTGGCACTTTCCTTCATTACATTACCTAGGTTACCAGTAAGTTTTAATTCGCCTTTTCCATCGCTAAGTAACGTTTCAATAAATAAAATATCACCTCCTACATAAGTCCAAGCTAATCCAACTGCCACGCCAGGCATATTGGCAACTTTATACATTTCGTTGCTATAACGAGCCTGTCCTAAAATTCTTTCTACATCACCAAAAGTTACTGTAGGTTTTGTTTTTCCTTTTAGTGCAACTTCTTTGGCAATATTTCTCATTATGGCGGCAAGTTGTCTGTCTAATTCCCTTACACCACTTTCTCTAGTATGATTTTCAATTAGTTTTTGCAAGGTTGCATCACTAAATTTTATGGTATGCTTGTCTAATCCATGTGCATTTTGTTGGCGAGGTAGCAAATGTTGTTTGGCTATTTCTATTTTTTCTTCCACGGCATAGCCACTTAAATCTATAATTTCTAATCTATCTCTTAATGCTGGTTGAATAGATTGTAAACTATTGGCTGTTGCAATAAACAATACTTTACTTAAATCGTATTCCAACTCTAAATAATTATCATAAAAATTAGCGTTTTGCTCTGGGTCTAAAACTTCCAATAAAGCACTTGAGGGGTCGCCTCTAAAATCGTTGCCAAGTTTATCAATTTCATCTAAAATCATTACAGGATTGCTGCTTTTTGTTTTACGAAGATTTTGCAAAATTCTTCCAGGCATAGCACCAATATATGTTTTTCGATGTCCACGAATTTCACTTTCATCGTGCAAGCCACCTAAGCTTAATCGAGTATATTTTCTTCCCACAGCATTGGCAATGCTTTTTCCCAAACTAGTTTTTCCAATACCTGGAGGGCCAACAAAGCAAAGTATTGGGCTTTTCATATCGCCTTTTAGTTTTAAAACGGCTAGGTATTCTAATATTCGATTTTTAATTTTTTGCATACCAAAATGTTCTTTATCCAACACTTTCTTTGCATTTTTTAAATCGTAATTATCTGTTGTGGTATCGTTCCAAGGAAGATCGAGTAAAAGTTCTGTATGATTGTACACTACACTATAGTCTGGTGTAGTTGGGTGCATACGTTCTAGCTTGGCAATATTGGTATTAAAAAGATTTTTTGCCGCTTCTGGCCATTTTTTGGCTTCGGCTTTTTTCTTCATTTCGGCAATTTCTCTATCATTATTATCGCCACCAAGCTCGTCTTTAATAGATTTTAATTGCTGGTTTAAAAAATAATCTCTTTGTTGCTTATCTAGTTCTACTTTAGTTTTAGTATGTACTTTATTTTTAAGCTCGGCAAACTGTAATTCTTTTTGTAAAACCTCAATTAGTTTTTCTGCTCTGCTAGGCAAACTGGTATTTTCTAGCAGTTTTTGCTTTTCGGCCAAATCAGTATTTAAATTGCTGTTGGTAAAGTTTATTAAAAAAGAGGGGTCTTCTACATTTTTTATGATGATGGATGCCTCGTTTGGAATTTGAGGATTAAGTTCAATAATTCTGTTGGTTAAATCTCTTAAAGCTGCTATTTGAGCATCAAAAGATTCGTCATTTACAAAAGGTTCGTCGTTAACAGGTTTAACATTTGCAGTAAAAAAAGGATCAGATGAGGTAATTGAATCTACCGAAAATCTTTTTTTGCCTTGTATAATTATGGTGTTGCCCCCATCGGGCATTTTTATAAGTTTTATAATTTTTGCAACTGTACCAATGTGGCACAAATCTTTGGCTTCTGGGTCTTCTATACTATGATCTTGCTGTGCAATTACCCCAATAAGCTTGTTGCCTTTATTGGCTTCGGTAACTGCTTTAACCCCTTTTTCTCGAGAAACGGTAATGGGCAATACAATTCCTGGAAACAAAACTGTGTTTCTTAAAGGAAGTAGAATAATGTTTTCTGGTACTTCAAAGTTTTTTTCTGAATCATCGTTTTCGTTTAGTGGTAAAATGGGCAAAAAATCGCTATCGCCTTCGTTATCCATAAAAAATTGTTCTCTCATAGTAGAAATATTTTTACAGTCAAATTGACACTTGACTTTGCTATTATTTATTTTTTTAAAAGGAAATACCAAGTTTCAAGATTAATGCCACCTCCCAAATTTCATAAATCTAATTACAAATTGGCAGTTAAATTGATGAAACTGAAGACTTTTTAAATACAATTCTGAGCATTTGTAGTATCACAGAAAAAATGATTAATGCTATGCCATAATAAAAGTATTTACTTACTTCCTTTTGCTCATTAAAAATTAAAAATGCTAATCCAATTCCATAAATAGGCTCTAAATTAAGTGATAAGTTTTGAGTAAATGCCGATACTTTTTGCAATGCTTGCAAGCTTAATTTCATAGCCAAAACGGTACAAACCCAACTTAGAATTAAAATCCAAAGAAAATCTGTAGCTGTTGGAATTAATATTATTGATTTATCCTTTAAAATATAAAATGGAATAATTAAACTAATTATAAAAATAGCCCCAATTAACTCATAAAACATCATGGTATTAGCATTAGCTATATGTATGTTTTTTTTATTTAAAGTGGAAAATAATGCTGTAAAAAAAGAAGAAAATACACCCCAAAGAATGCCATACTGATAACGACTATCGAAATGGAAAATTAATCCAATGCCTACAATACCTATTAGGCTTAGTAAAACATCGATAAATGAAAATTTTTTGTTGGTTAAAATAGGCTCGAAAATACAAGTAAACAGAGGATTTATACTAAGGCAAACCAATGCAATAGATACATTAGCATATTTTATACTTCCGTAAAAAAACAACCAATGCAACCCTACAAAACAACCAATTCCAAGCAACGTAAGTTTATTTTTTACTGTAATTTTTTGAAAATCTTTTTTTAAAGAAAACAGCACCCCCAAACTAATTATTGTAATAGCTAATCTATACCAAACTAGTATAGCCTCGTTTACAGATATTAACCTTCCTAACACACCAGTAAAACCCCACAAAAAAATGGCTATATGTAGTTTTATTAGTGCAATTTTCATTCTAGTTTATATTTTTTGGCACTAAAATACAAATGCAACTACATGTATTTGAAATTTTTTCAAAAAAATAGACTGTTAGTATATGGCTTAAACAAAAAAATGGTGGCAATAGATTTGTATCTAGCCCCCATTTTTATATCCAATATCCTATAAAACCAAGGCAAATATGAGTTGATATAAAGTGTTAACAAATCCCTTAGAATAGGGGCATAAAAAAAGGGCTATGGATAGAAATCCAGCCCCGTTTTAAAATCCAATATCCTATGAAAAACCTACTTTAATTTGGCAGAAAATACGCCAAATTTTATATTTTTAAATTTTATTTTTGTATGACTTTGATTACCAAAACTTATAGAAAAATAAAATATGTATTTGAACTACTTTTTCACTTAAGGTTCGCAAATATGTGACAAACTTTTGACAACAGCAATATTTTTTGTGTAAATAATACACAATTGAAGACTTTTAACTATTTTTTAATTAAACGTTTGAATTTTTGGTCGGTTTTTTTGAATAATGTTGAATTTTTCAATTTTTATTGAATAAAAGTTACCCTTTGAATTTTATTATTTTGAACAGTATAAATTGCTATAGCTTTAAATGGTGGTGCAGTTTTGCTAAAAACCACACTTTCTTCATCAATTACAGTATTGCCTAAAACCATTCTTTTTACAAGGTTGCAATGTAAGTTTGGGGTTTGTTCAAACATTTTACCATATTCTACACGCATGGTTTCTTTGCCTTTGCTTAAAAGTTTGTTTGGGTATTGATAAATTTCTACACTATCGCTATAAGGTTCTAAAAAAGCATCAATATTTCTATTGTTGTAAGCAACAAGTTGAGCTTGTGCTAGTTTATAAGAAATTGAATTGGTATCAAGCTGTGCTTTCTCGTTTGATTGAGCAAAGCTA
>JBMLOQ010000044.1:0-5698 GCA_049242885.1 Chitinophagaceae bacterium | reverse complement strand
GCAATTCAAAGTCTGTTTGTGCTTCTGCTGAAAAGCTAATAAAGAATAATATAATATTTAAATACTTCATAAACTTAAAAAACCATCCCTAACCCCTCCAGTGGAGGGGAATTTTATATTACCACGTTAATCATTTTTCCTTTTACATATATAATTTTCTTAGGCTCTTTGCCTTCGAGCCACTTAATTACAATTTCATTTTCTAAAGTTTTAGCTTCTACTTCTTTAACATCCATGTCTAATGGTAATTCCATAGTAGTTCTTAATTTACCATTAATACTTACTGGGTACTCTTTTGAATTTTCTACTAAAACGCTAGCATCAAATTTTGGATAATTTGCATCTATAATACTTCCTTCATTGCCCAAAACATGCCATAATTCTTCTGCAATATGAGGGGCATACGGTGCTAAGAGAATTAAAATTTGCTCCAAAACTTCTTTGCTATGGCATTTTAAATCTGCCAACTCATTTACACCAACCATAAAGGCACTTACTGCAGTGTTGTAACTAAAACGATCGGTATCTTCATCAATTTTTTTGATGGTTTTGTGCAATACTTTTAATGCTTCGGCTGATGGAGGATTGCTTGTCCAAATGGGCTTGCCCTCAACAGTTTCGTTGTTTTTAAATGTGGTTTCACTATAAAACAAACGCCATAATTTTTTAATGAAACGATGAACGCCCTCAATACCTTTTGTATCCCAAGGTTTGCTTTGTTCTATTGGCCCAAGGAACATTTCGTACATTCTAAAAGTATCGGCACCGTATTTTTCGCAAAGTTCATCTGGATTTACAGTATTGTATTTTGACTTAGACATTTTTTCTGTCTCAACTCCACAGATGTATTTTCCATCTTCAAGAATAAATTCTGCGTTAGAATATTCTCCATTCTTCCATTTTTTAAATGCTTCAATATCTAATTCAACACCATCTACTATGTTTACATCTACATGTAATTCATCTACTTCATAATTAGTTTTTTGGTTTTGACTTACAAATTTTTGACTTCCTTTTATTCTGTACACAAATCTACTACTGCCTTGTATCATCCCCTGATTCAACAACTTTTTAAATGGTTCATCAAAGTTGATGTAACCTAAATCGTACAATACTTTAGTCCACATTCTACTGTACAACAAATGCCCTACTGCGTGTTCTGTTCCTCCAACATATAAATCTACTTGATTCCAATAATCTGCTGCCGATTTACTCACAAATTCTTGTGTATTATGAGGATCCATATACCTTAAAAAATACCAAGAACTTCCTGCATAGCCTGGCATAGTTGATGTTTCTCGTTTGCCCTGTGGCGTATTAACCCATTCAGTAATATTTCCTAATGGGCCTTCACCTTCGGGGCCTGGTCCATATTTTTCTACATGTGGCAATTCCAAAGGCAAATCTGTTTCTTCTAATGCAATAGCTACACCATCGTTCCACACAATAGGAAAAGGTTCGCCCCAATAACGTTGTCTGCTAAATCCTGCATCACGCATTCTATAGTTTACTTTTCTTTTTCCTATTCCAAGCTCTTCAATTTTATTTAATGCTACTTTCATAGCTTCTTTCATAACCAATCCATTTAAAAAATCACTGTTTTCTAAAATGGCATCTTTGGTTGGGTTGGCTTCTGTACCATTAAACGCATCTCCAATAATATTGGTGATTGGTATGTTATAATGCTGAGCAAATTTAAAATCACGTTCATCGCCACAAGGAACAGCCATAATTGCACCTGTGCCATAACCAGCTAAAACGTACTCTGCAATATAAATTGGAATTTCTTTGCCATTAAAAGGATTAATTGCATAAGCACCTGTAAAGCAACCTGTAACTTGTTTTACTTCGGCTTGGCGTTCTCTATCGCTTCGGCTTTTGCAATATTTGATATAATCTTCAACTGCTTGTTTTTGTTCTTCACTTACAACATCTGCAATCCATTCTAATTCTGGAGCAACTACCATAAAATCAACACCAAAAATGGTATCAGGTCTTGTTGTATATACAGTTAAATCTTCAACTTTTTGGTTTTGACTTTTAATTTTAAACTTAAGTTCTGCCCCTTCACTTCTGCCAATCCAATTTCTTTGCATTTCCTTCATGCTATCGCTAAAATCTACCCTTTCTAAACCTTCTAGCAATCTTTCAGCATAAGCAGTAATACGCAAATACCATTGCCTCATTTTCTTTTTTTCTACAGGATGTCCACCACGCTCACTTACTCCATTCACCACCTCATCGTTTGCCAAAACAGTTCCTAAAGCTTCGCACCAATTTACTTCTCCATATTTACTAAAAGCCAAACGACGAAGCATTAAATAGTCTTCTTTTTGGGCTGTAGAAAAGCTATTCCAGTCCTCAGCAGAAAACTTGCTGCTTCCTTTAGTTTCGTATTTTTTAATAAGTTCTTCTATTGGCTTGGCTTGCTTACAACTGTTACAGAAATAACTGTTGTAAAGTTTTAAGAAAATGGTTTGTGTCCACTTGTAATAATTGGGGTCGCTGGTTTGTACTTCACGGCTCCAATCGTAGCAAAAACCAATTTTATCTAACTGTTTTTTAAAGGTTTCTATGTTTTTTTTGGTAGTTTCTGCTGGGTGCTGACCAGTTTCAATAGCATATTGCTCTGCTGGTAAACCAAAACTATCAAATCCCATAGGATGCAATACATTAAAGCCTTTCAATCTTTTATATCTACTATAAATATCACTAGCAATATAGCCCAATGGATGCCCAACGTGCAAACCTGCACCACTTGGGTAAGGAAACATATCTAGCACATAATACTTTGGTTTGGGGCTGTTGTTTTCAACTTTATATGCTTTAGTTTCTTTCCAATGTTGCTGCCATTTGGCTTCTATTTCTCTAAAATTATAATCCATTTTTGATGTTCGATTGTTGATTTATTGCGAAAATAAGTGTTGTGGCTTTTAGGAAGTAAATGTTAAAATTTTTATTCTCTGTTTTTGATTTTTATTTTTTTCTTAGGTTTGAAAAAAAATAGATATGAAACAGCTTATTTTAACAACTACATTAATTTTTTGTGCAGCTATTGCAAACGCCCAAGTAAACAAACAAAAGCAAGTATTAAATTTTAACCTCGACTCTTTTAACAGGCAAAACAATGCTTATTTGGCAGAGCAATTAAAAAATATTGATACAATAGCTTTGAAAAATAAAGTTGCAGGAACAAAATACGACCCTAAAAACTTTATACCAGCAAAGGATTTAAAAGAAATTGCAGAAAAAATTTTAGGCTTAGGCAAGGAATACCAAAATGAGAAATTTTTAATAAAACCAGCTGTTGTAGATAATATGCCAATAGTTGTTACTACAAAAGATGGTGAAACCTACACTATTATAGTTCACAAAACCAATACAAAACCTGGAGATGCAATTCCCAAATAATTAATAGCAATTACACTACACCTGTAAACTGTTTTAAAAACCTCACATCGTTTTGGCTGTACAATCTTAAATCGTTAACTCGATATTTAAGTTGACATATTCTTTCTATACCCATACCAAAAGCAAAACCAGTGTATTTATTGCTATCAATTCCAAAGTTTTCTAAAACTTTAGGATGTACCATTCCACTTCCCAAAATTTCTACCCAACCACTGTGTTTACAAACATTACAGCCTTTGCTATCGCAAATTTGGCAGCTAATATCCATTTCAGCACTTGGTTCAGTAAAAGGGAAATAACTAGGGCGAAAACGTACTTTAACATCTTTTCCAAAAAACTCTTGTACAAAAAAGTATAAAGTTTGTTTAAGGTCGGCAAAGCTTACGTTTTCATCAATATACAATCCTTCAATTTGATGAAAAAAGCAGTGTGCTCTTGCACTAATTGTTTCATTTCTATATACACGTCCCGGGCAAATTACTCTTATTGGAGGTTTTTGAGTTTCCATAATTCTGGCTTGTACGCTACTTGTGTGTGTACGAAGCAGCCAGCTTGGGTTTTGGTTAATGTAGAAAGTATCTTGCATATCTCTTGCAGGATGGTTTTCTGGTAAGTTCATTGCTCCAAAGTTGTGCCAATCGTCTTCCACTTCTGGGCCTTCGGCAACAACAAAACCAAGCCTATTAAAAATACTTACCATTTTATTGCGTACTAAATTTAAAGGATGCCTTGTACCTACATTAAAAGTTGTACCTGGCAAACTCCAATCTATATTATTAGCTTCAGCGGTATCGTTGCTACCAATTGTATTTTTTAAATCGTCGAACTTTTGTTCTACAAAAATTTTAAACTCGTTGAGTATTTGCCCCATTGCCTTTTTATCTTCATTGGCAACGTTTTTCATTTCGCCCATAATGGTTTTAACCAACCCTTTTGTACCTAAGAACTGAATTCTAAAGTTTTCAACCTCATCGGCTTTAGTTGCTACAAAATTTTTTACCTCGGCTTTGTACCCTTCTATTTTATCAATAATTGCTTGCATGGCAGCAAATATAAAGTAGGCTATTAATTTTAAGAGGTTGCAATAGTTTTTCTTTTTGGGAACTTTACTAAACTTTCACACTTTACTTAAGTTATAAAGCAAGTTTACAATTATTTTTGCAACAGCATATTTGATATTAAACCTCAATTATTGCCTTAGATTTAGTGATAATATAATAATAATGAAAAAAACACATATAGTAATTTTAGTATTAATAGCAACCGCTATTGCAGTATTAATAAGCTTTACAGGAAATTTAACCACCTACGAAACCATTGCTTCTGCTAAGCAAAAAGATGGGAAAGCTGTAAAATTGGTAGTAAAGCTACAACCCAATAGTGTGGAATATGATGCTGTAAAAAATCCAAATTATTTAAAGTTTAATGCAGTTGACACCTTAGGTAATGTTTGTAGTGTGGTGTACCACGATGCAAAACCTACTGATATGGAAAAAAGTGAACGTATTGTTTTAAATGGAAAAATGAAAGGTGATGTATTTGAGTGCAACCATATTTTACTAAAATGCCCAAGTAAATACAAAAACGAAGAAAGTGCTAGTAAAAAAGTTGGAGAAGGGTAGAAATCATTTGCTTTATTTTTTTAGACATATTAAACGCCTTTTGGCGTTTTTTTATTTAAAGAACCTGATTATCAAATAATTGTTTTCAATTCGTAAAACCAACCAAAGCTATTAAGCTACATTTGCAAATTAGTTTTTTGTATAATAATATTTTAGCTTCATGTACAACAACGAACATCTTATATACGGTCAAATTGGTCATTTTTTAACTGTATTAAATTTAGTGGCATCATTAGCTGCATGTATTGCTTTTTTTCAAAGCAATAAAGTTGAAAATCCAGTTCAAAAAAACAGTTGGCTAAAGCTTGCAAAAGCATTTTTTGCTATACAAACTATTTGTGTTGTAGTAATTTTTGGTTTGTTGTTATTTTTGGTTGCTAATCACTTACACGAATATTATTTTGCTTGGAACCATAGTAGTCGTACGTTACAAGCTGAATATTTATTAAGTTGCTTGTGGGAAGATCAAAGTGGAAGCTTTTTACTATGGGCAATTTGGAATTGTGTGTTGGGTTGGATATTTATGAGTAAGCAAAAACAACATGCTCCAGCTGTACTTACTGTTATAAGCTTTGCTCAATTTTGCATTGCTACCATGGTGGTTGGTGTATATATTTTTGGACAAAAAATTGGCAACAATCCATTTGCTTTATTGCGTAATGAGC
>JBMLOQ010000043.1:0-2839 GCA_049242885.1 Chitinophagaceae bacterium | reverse complement strand
TAAACAGTAGCAAATCATAAATATCTACAAAGTAACCTAGTGCAGCAACAATTACTGGAAGGCTAAAAATGCCATATTCTTTTTTATTAGTCATGGTAAGCAATGTTAGTAAAAAACAATAAAAAATTAAACTTTAATTTATTTTTTAAAAAAGATTTGTAAACTTAATAAAAATATTTATTTTCACGTCACAAAAAATATAATTGATATGAAAAAAATTTACTTCGCAATTTTTGCTGCTTTAGCAATAAGTACTGTAAATGCACAAAACTTTAATAAAGTTTGGGCAAAATTTTGCAATGGCAATGATTATTGGTGGTTTAACACTGGTACTGCCGATAATAACAATGTTGTAGGATTAGCATACAACCCAGCAACAAACAAAGTATTAGCATCACGTAGAAATACTAAAATTTATGTTCTTAATGCTAGTACAGGTGCATTAGAAGATTCATTGCAGGTTCCTACAGGTACTGAAGCATTCAAACACAATAAAATTAGATGTACAAGTGACGGTGTTATTTATGGTATTTCATTAGCTACAGGTGCCGGAACTTGCAAAATTTACAGATGGGCTAGCCAAACATCTGCTCCAACTGAGTGTGCAGCTTTTGCTGTAACCGAAAGAACTGGCGATGCTTTTGCATTATCTGGTAGTGGTACTTCAACTACCTTGTATGCAAGTGGTGCAGCATTGGCAGGTGGTGCTTCAAATACTAATATTTATGTTTTAACAACTTTTGATGGAAATAATTTTTTAAATACTGCAACAATTTCAGTACCAAGCGGAAGTGGTCAATGGACAAATCGTAGTATAGATCCAATAGGCACAACACCTAGTGCTGGTGTTTGGGTTGATATGAGTGGTGGGCCTGCACGCAGATTAAATATTAGTGGCTCAGCTCCAAGCCTTACAGCAGCTGTTGGGTACACAACTGTTACTGGATACAACAGTGGGCAAGCTGCTGATGCTTATTGTGGTATGAGGTATTTACAAACTGTAGGCAACAGAAAATATGTTGCATTTGCTGGTGCAAATAATCTAGGTGACGGTGTAACCATGAGACTATTAAATGTAACAGACGAAGCAGCAGTAAGTACTGTAGGAACTGATACTTTATACGCAAGTGGAGGTGGGCTTTGGGTTTATCAAACTAATGCAAATGGTACTGGAGATGTAGCTTTTAAAGATAATGGTAATGGCAGCTACGATATTTTTTACTTAGCTACAAACAATGCCATTGCTTGTGTAAGAACTGCAACTACTTTACCAGTAGAATTAAGCAGTTTTACTGCAAGATTGAGAAGCAATACAGTTAGCTTAGAATGGTCAACCACTAATGAAATTAATAACCTAGGTTTTGATGTTGAAAAATCTATTGATGGAGAAAAATTTGCTTCAATTGGTTTTGTAAAGGCTAGTGGTAATAATAATGGTAGCACTTACAATTTTAATGATGAAAAGTTAAACAACAAAACAGGAAAAGTATTTTATCGTTTAAAACAAATTGATAAAGATGGTAAATTTAATTTCTCAAGAACAGAAGCAATTACAATAAACTCAATTAAAAACTTTAGCTTCCAACTAAGCGAAAATCCAGTTCGTGGTGATGTTAGATTGGTTTTAACCAATGAAACAGAAAATAAATTACAAATTACTGTAAGCAACAGCAATGGGCAACAAGTGTATAATCAACAATTATTAAGTAAAAAAGGAACAACAAATGCTGTAATTCCTGCAAACAGTTTAAAAGCAGGTATTTATTATATTACCGTTACAAATGGTACAGAAAAACAATCTGTTAGCTTTGTAAAGCAATAATGTAAACAGTTTATATATAAAAAAAGCATCTCCGTTTAGAGATGCTTTTTTTATTTTAACATTTTATTAATGAACAAAGCTTTTGCATGTATGTTATTAAATAAATGCATTTATAAAAGCAAGAAATAGTTTCAAAAAATTTAAACTTTTTTTAAATGACATTGTTAAAAATATAGAATAATTTTTTTCTCATAAGCAGTTAGTTTTGGTTGAGGTCTCGATTTTTATCGAGACCAATTTTTTTCTACCCTTCCCAAACACCCAAACCTTCCCTAATAACTTCGTATGGTTCATTTGTACAATCTACGATTGTGGAAGGAATAAATCCTCCAATGCCTCCATCAATTACAATATCTACTTTACTTTTAAAGTTTTCATACATCAAACTTGGATCGGTGTATTCTTCAATCATTTCACCGGGCAAACTAGCACTTAAAATTGGATTGCATAAACTTTCAACAATAGCATTGGCAATATTATTGTCTGGAACCCTTAACCCAATTGTGTTTTTCTTTGAATTAAGAATTTTTGGAACCTCTTTACTTGCAGGTAAAATAAAAGTAAATGGTCCGGGTAAATAATTTTTAAGTGTTCTATACAGCGGTGTGGAAATACTTTTAGTGTATTTACTTAAATCACTTAAATCGTAGCATACAAAGCTAAGGTTTGCCTTTTGGGGAGCAATATGCTTAATTTCACAAACTTTTTCAATTGCTTTATGATTAAATATATCGCAACCTAAGCCATAAATCGTATCTGTGGGATAAATAATTACACCACCATCTTTTAAACACTCTATCACTGTTTTTATATGTCGTGGATTAGGATTATCGGGATGTATATGTAAAAGCATATATAAAATTACACAAAAAAAGCTACCCTTTTGGGGAAGCTTTAATAATTTGTTGTGTTTTGTTAAGTATTTTGTTGTTGTTTACTAAACAACTTTACTCTTTTTAATCGTAAATATCCCTACAACTGTTGATACGGCTATTAAAAATATCAAACCATAATAAT
>JBMLOQ010000042.1:0-4462 GCA_049242885.1 Chitinophagaceae bacterium | reverse complement strand
GTATCACCATGTGGTCCACCAATAACAAATTTACCAGTTGGGTTAATGTGATATTTAATTTTATTATTAAATAAATGCTTGTACTGAGGGTAAGTTTTCATTACTCTTGGTATAAGAATTTCTTTAATGTCTTTGTTAATTTTTGCCAACATTTTTGGCTCTGTATCAAAATCATCGTGCTGTGTAGAAATTACAATAGCATCAATACGAACAGGTTTATTGTTATCGTCATACTCAAGTGTAACTTGACTTTTAGCATCTGGACGCAAGTATTTGATGGCTTTGTTTTCTCTACGCAAAGCAGCCAACTCAATTAATAAGTTGTGTGCAAGATCTAATGCCAAAGGCATGTAGTTGCTAGTTTCGTTGGTTGCATAACCAAACATCATACCTTGGTCTCCAGCTCCTTGTTCTTCTTTCTTTTTACGCTCTACACCTTGATTAATATCTTGTGATTGTTCGTGAATAGCACTTAAAATTCCACAACTGTTTGCTTCAAACATGTATTCGCTTTTGGTATAACCAATTTTGCGAATTACACCTCTAGCAATTTCTTGCACATCTAAGTAAGCTTTAGACTTCACTTCACCAGCAAGCACTACTTGGCCTGTAGTTACAAGTGTTTCGCAGGCAACTTTACTTTCAGCATCAAACGCTAAAAAGTTATCAATAAGGGCGTCAGAAATTTGATCTGCTACCTTATCTGGGTGTCCTTCAGAAACACTTTCAGAAGTAAATAAATACGGCATTTTTTTTATTTTTTTATGATTGAATAATTTTTTTAATCAGAAAGTAAATTATATAATTCAATATAATCCATCAAATCACTATCATATCCTTTAAAGGGTAATATTTTTTTACCCCTCACTTTACCAAATTCTTTTTTAAGATCGTCATGTACATTATCTGAACCAAAAGTAATGGCATCGGCATATTTTGCTCCACCTCTGTACATGTTTATATTTTCACCTAAGCCAAAAACTTCAACATCTTTTGAAGTTATTGTATTGTTTACTTGTGCTAATCTTTGAAAATCAGCTCCTAAATTCTCATGATATGTTTCTTCCCCTATTGTATAAACTACTTTACTATGGCCAAAAACTGGTTCACGTTTATAAGCTGTTTTAATAAATAAAGGAACAAGACTACTCATCCAGCCACTACAATGCACAATATCAGGTGCCCAACCAAACTTTTTAACTGTTTCCAAAGCACTTTTTGCAAAAAATACAGATCTTAGTCCATTATCATCAAACCATTTATCTTCCTCATCATGAAAAAGAAATTTACGCTTGTAAAAATCTTCATTTTCCAAAAAATAAACTTGCAATCTGGCACTTGGCAAACTTGCCACTTTTATTTGCAATGGATAATCATCATCATCTACAGTAACATTTATCCCAGATAAACGAACTACTTCGTGTAACCTATGGCGTCGTTCATTAATTGTACCAAAACGAGGCATAATGCAGCGAACTTCTAGTTCACTATTGTTACTTTTAATTGCTAATTTATTTACTGTTTCAGCAAACTCTGTAAGCTCAACATAAGGAGATAATTCATTTGCAATAAACAGTATTCTTTTTTTCGACATTAAAGGCTCTTTTTGGTGCTTTTTTTTCTAAAGGTTGCAAAAGTAACAAAAAAAAACCGAGAATACCAACTTTTTGCCTTTATCTTGCCACAAATATGTTTTAAGATGACTGTTTTTAAAACAATTAAAGACCTTCAATTTTATCTAGCACCATTTATAAACGATGGTTTAAATATTGGTTTTGTGCCTACAATGGGTGCCTTGCACCAAGGTCATTTAAGCTTAATAGATGAGAGTAAAAACCAAAATCAGATTACTATTTGTAGCATTTTTGTAAATCCTACACAATTTAATGATCCTAAAGATTTTGAAAAATACCCAATAACGATTGAAGCAGATAAATCTTTACTTATTGATAGAAATTGTGATATTCTTTTTTTGCCAAGTGTTAATGAAATGTATCCAAATGGAACATCGCTTACAAGAAATTATGATTTAGGATTTATTGAAACAGTTTTTGATGGCAGTCATAGACCAGGTCATTTTCAAGGTGTTTGCCAAGTAGTTGAAAACCTACTAAGAATTGTACAACCTACTAATTTATATTTGGGACAAAAAGATTATCAGCAATGTATGGTAATAGCAAAACTAGTAGAATTGATGAGTTGGAATGAAAAACTGACTATACACATTTGCAGCACCCTAAGAGAAACTGATGGACTTGCAATGAGCAGCAGAAACGTAAGATTAGCTGATATAGAACGAAAACAAGCAACGGCAATTTATAAAAGTTTATTAGCCACAAAATCTAAATTCATAGAAAATGAGTTAAGTAAATTAATTGAAACACAAAAGTTATTTTTACTAAACAACGGTTTTGATAGCATTGATTACTTAACAATTGCTAATGCAAATACACTAGAGCCATTAAATGAATGGGATGGAAAACAAAAAATTGTATTATTAATTGCAGCTTTTATTGGTGGGGTAAGATTAATTGATAATATGTTATTAAACTAAATATCTCCATTTTTGTTTGTTATTTAAAATTATCATTGCAAAAAAATATAGTTATTAAAAAATTTTTGAACATATTAAAATATCTCTTGTTTTTGGGTTTAGGGGTTTTCTTAGTTTGGTGGAGTATTCACCAAATACCAAATACCGAATTTGATGCATTTAAACAAGCCTTAAAAACTGCAAATTATTGGTTAATTTTTCCAGTTTTTTTGATGCTTTCTACTTCACATTTGTTAAGAGCTTTACGATGGAAGTTATTAATGCAGCCAATGGGCTACTCCCCTAGCCTTCCAAATACTTTTTTTGCAGTAATGATAGGCTATTTAGCGAATTTAGCTGTACCAAGATTGGGTGAAGTATTAAAGTGTACTATTCTTTCAAAATATGAAAAAGTACCAGCAGAAAAAATTGTTGGAACAATAGTAGCAGAAAGGGCATTTGATGTAATTTCTTTAGGCATAGTTTTTGTTTTGGCCTTCATCTTTCAGTTTAAAGAAATGATTAATGCATTTGGTAAACTTAAACAATTTTTAGCTTTAAAACCTAAGGATGAAAGTAGTAATGAAATTTATTTTTATATAAAACTTGGTTTGCTAATTTTAGTAGCAGTTTTTCTAATTTGGGTTATTGTAACTAAGAAATGGAAAGTTTTTTTAATTAAAACTAGAGGAATTTTCAAAGGAATTTTTGAAGGATTATCTAGTGCACTTAAACTGAAACAAAAAAATACTTTTTTATTTTATAGTGCAAGTATTTGGATTTTATACTTAGCTGGCACTTGGATTGGCTTATACGCCACAAAAGGAACAGAAGCTAATTTTTCTGTTGCAATAAGTTGTTTAGCATTTGCAAGTATTGGCATGATAGTTACCCCAGGTGGTGTGGGTGCTTATGCTATTTTGCTTGCATATGTATTGGTAGAGAACAATATTGCCTATTCTCTAGGGATTGCTAATGGCACTTTGCAATGGTTTGCACAATGCATAATAGTGTTGCTAGTAGGGTTTTTATGCTTAATAATGCTACCAATTTATAATAAAAAGAAATTAAGCAGCCCCAATTAAAAATTTGTAAAAAAGAAATTAATATATATGTCGTTTGCCTTAATTACTGGAGCAAGTAAAGGAATTGGAAAAGCTATGGCCTATGAGTTTGCTTCAAAGAAAAAAAACATTTTACTGGTTGCCAGAAGTGAAAATTTGCTTAGTGAAATAAGTAAAGACATTTGCAAAAAATATAATGTTGATGTATATTATTTGGCAATTGATTTAGCCGAAGAAAATGCAGCAAAAAAAGTAAAACAATGGTGTTTTGATAATATTTATACTGTTGATGTATTGGTAAATAATGCTGGCTATGGATTAAGTGGAAGTTTTGAAAAATATACTTACAAAGAATATCAAGCCATGATGCAGGTAAATATGAATGTGCCTTTGCAACTAATACAAGAATTTTTACCAAGTTTAAAAGAAAATAAACAATCCTATATTTTAAATATTGCTAGTGCAGCTGCTTACCAAGCTGTTCCTGGATTAAACGTTTATGCAGGAACAAAATCATTTATTTTAAGCATGAGCAGGAGTTTAAGCTTTGAATTAAGAAATACAAATATTAGTGTTACATGTGTAAGTCCTGGTGCTACAGAAAGCGACTTTGCAAACAGGGCAAATGTAACTGGAGAAAAAGCTTTAAAAATGGCAGAAAAGGTAAATATGAAACCTGAGGCAGTTGCCAAGTTTGCAATAAAAGCTATGTATGCAAAAAAAACGGAAGCCATTCCAGGATTTTTAAATAGAGCTACTACATTTTTTGTGTGGTTATTGCCAAAAAAAATATCCGAAAAAATGGCAGCTGATATTTATGATTTGTAAAATTAAAATCAACTCCTATATTTGCAATCCAAAAAAT
>JBMLOQ010000041.1:0-4826 GCA_049242885.1 Chitinophagaceae bacterium | reverse complement strand
TATCCATTTATTAAACAAGTTTTTTTGTACCCATTTATTTCAAAAGCTTCGCTTTCATTAGTTTCATTAATAGTTACAATTTGATTTTCTAAATCAATACTTAGTAAAGCACTGTTTGGTTGTGCAAATATTTTTGCCAAAAAATCATCACTCACTTTAATGGGTAAAATGCCATTGTTTAGTGCGTTGTTTTTAAAAATATCGGCAAAAAAGCTACTGATTACAACTTTAAAACCATAGTCTTTAATAGCCCAAGCTGCATGCTCTCTACTTGAACCACAGCCAAAATTTTTACCAGCAACTAAAATTTCACCAGTATAGCTTTTGTTGTTTAAAGAAAAAGTTTCTATTGGTTTGGCTTCATCGTCTTTCTCATATCGCCAATCTCTAAACAAATTTTTACCAAATCCATCTCTTGATGTAGCTTTTAAAAAGCGAGCAGGTATTATTTGATCGGTATCTATATTTTCTATTGCAATTGGAACGAATGTTCCTTTGAAATTAAATGTATTATTTACGGTTTCCATGATATTAATTGTTTGTAAATGATATTTCAGGAATGGTAATGCATCCTGCAATAGCAGAAGCTGCTGCTGTTAGTGGACTAGCAAGTAAAGTTCTTGCACCTTCGCCTTGCCTACCTTCAAAGTTTCTATTGCTGGTACTTACACAATATTTGCCTGCTGGAATTTTATCTTCGTTCATGGCTAAGCAAGCACTACAACCAGGTTGGCGTAAATTAAACCCTGCTTGCAATAAAATGGTATCTAAACCTTCTTTTATTGCTTGGGCTTCTACTTGTTTGCTTCCTGGTACAATCCAAACTTCAACGTCTTTTGCTTTTTGTTTTCCTTTAACATAATTAGCAACTAATCGTAAATCTTCAATTCTACTGTTGGTGCAACTACCAATAAAAACATAGTCAATTTTTTTACCAATAAGGCTTTCTCCTTCTTGCAAATTCATGTATTGTAATGATTTGCCCAAACCACTTTTATCTTCTTCGTTAATTGTGTTTTTGGTTGGAATAGTGTTTTCAATTTTAATACTCATGCCTGGGTTAGTACCATAAGTAATCATTGGTTTGATATCACTAGCTTCAAATTCAATTTCTTTATCAAAGGTTGCATCTGCATCTGTAAATAGGGTTTTCCAATAAGCCAATTTAGCATTCCAATCGTCCCCTTTAGGTGCAAATTCTTTGTTTTGTAAATAATTAAATGTTGTTTCGTCTGGAGCAATTAAACCACATCTTGCACCCATTTCTATACTCATGTTGCAAATAGTCATTCTTGCTTCCATACTTAAGCTTTGAATGGCTGTACCAGCAAACTCTATGGCATAACCAGTTGCACCACTTGCACTAATTTTTGACAATATGTACAGTACAATATCTTTTGAGGTAACGTTTGTATCTAAACTTCCATTAATACTTATACGCATTAATTTTGGCTTAGTTTGTAGTAAAGTTTGCGTTGCTAAAACCATTGCCACTTCACTTGTACCAATTCCAAAAGCAATACAACCAAACGCTCCATGTGTACTGGTATGACTATCGCCACAAACTATAGTTTTTCCAGGTTGTGTAATGCCTAATTCTGGGCCAATTACATGTACAATGCCTTGGTATTGATGGCCTAAGCCATATAATTCTATATTATGATTTTCACAGTTTTTTATTAATGCTTCAACTTGTAACCTACTCATTTCTTCTTTAATAGGCAGGTGTTGATTTATTGTTGGAACATTATGATCAGCAGTTGCAACAACTTGTTTTGGACGAGCTACTTTAATGTTTCTTTTATCAAGCTCATTAAAAGCCTGAGGGCTAGTAACTTCATGAATAAAATGGGTATCAATATAAAAAACAGAGGGGCCATTAGGTATAGATTTTACCACATGTTTTTCCCAAATTTTATCGAATAATGTTTTAGCCATAATTAATTAAGCAGTTAGTGGTTGAGCATGTTGAAATTTTTGAGCCATAAGGGTTAAATCGGAGTCTAACACTTCTTTTTTAGCATCGGCAATTTGTACAAATTCGTTATATAAAATATCAATATCATTACGAGTAAACTCGAATCCTAGTTTCAAAAAGCGATAAGCTAAGGCACTTCTTCCACTTCGAGCTGTAAGAATAATTTTTGAGGTGTCGGCACCAACTTCTTCTGGTGTAACTATTTCGTAGGTTTCGGCACTTTTTAAAAATCCATCTTGATGAATGCCAGAAGAGTGAGAAAAAGCATTAGAGCCTACAATAGCTTTATTAGGCTGTACAGGCATTCTCATTGTATCGCTAACCAACCTACTTAAAGGATTTAACATTTCCGTTTTAATATTGGTATATAAACCCAAATGTTTATGCTGTTTTAATATCATTACTACTTCCTCTAAAGAGGTATTTCCTGCTCTTTCTCCCAAACCATTAATGGTGCATTCAATTTGTTTTGCTCCAGCAATTACACCAGCTATTGAGTTTGCAGTAGCCAAGCCTAAATCGTTGTGGCAATGACAACTTAATATGGCTTTATCTACATTAGGCACATTATTAATTAAGTATGCAATTTTTTCGCCAAATTGGTGTGGTAAACAATAGCCAGTAGTATCAGGGATATTTACAACAGTTGCACCTGCTTTTATTACAGCTTCTACTACACGAGCTAGATATTCATTATCTGTTCGTCCAGCATCTTCTGCAAAGAACTCCACATCATGTACAAACTTTTTAGCAAACTTTACAGCATGTATGGCACGTTCTATTATTTCATCTTGTGTACTATTAAATTTTGCTTTTATATGAAAATCAGATGTACCAATACCTGTATGTATTCTTGGTTTTACTGCATACTTTAAGGCTTGTGCAGCCACTTCAATATCTTTTTCTACAGCCCTAGTAAGTCCACAAACTGAAGCATTTTTTATGAGTTTGCTTATTTCTTGTACTGCTGTAAAATCTCCTGGGCTACTTATAGGAAAACCAGCCTCTATAACATCAACCCCCAAAGCTTCTATTTGCAAAGCAATTTCTACTTTTTCGTTGGTGTTTAATTTGCATCCTGGTACTTGCTCGCCATCTCGAAGTGTTGTATCAAAAATTTCAATTTTTTGACTAGTCATTTTGATATTCTTTTAAACCTAGCTTTACTGGCTAAGTGATGTTTTAAAAAAGTGAATACCAAATTTATTTATTAAGGATAGATTTTATAAATAAACTTAACGCTAGTTTTACTACACTTAAATAAACAAATAAATGCTAAAACCCTTTATTAGAATAAGTTTTAAGAAAATGATTTTACAATGAGTAACCAACAAAAAGATCCTGTTTTTTTACTAATTAAAACCTTAGAAAAGGGCGAAAAGAAGAATTTTAAATTGTTTATACAAAGAAATTCGGAGAAAGAAGATTTGAAAATTTTATTACTTTTTGATTTGTTAGATAAAATGGAGGTGTACAACGAAGCCTTAATTTTTAAAAAAACTACCCAAATAAAAAAAGCCCAAATAAGCAATTTAAAAGCCAATTTATACAAGCAAATTTTAAATAGTTTAAGGCTTATTAAAAGCCAAAGCAATATAGATATGCAGTTGCATTATATGCTAGATAATGCAAGAATTTTATACAACAAGGGGTTATACATACAAAGTTTAAAAACTTTGGAAAAAACTAAAGAATTAGCCATTACCCATCATCAAAACAATGTGGTACAACAAGTATTGTTTTTTGAGAAAAAAATAGAAGCTTTATTTATTACACGAAGCATACAAAATAGGGCAGATACTTTAATACAAGAATCGGTAATTTGTGTACAAAATTTACAAAGCACTACGGTATTATCTAATATTTCATTGGAATTGTATAGCTGGTTTATACAATATGGATTTGCCAGAAACAAAGCAGATGCTGCTTTTGTAAAAAATTTATTAGATCAGGTAAATAATTATGACATAAAAAGTTTTACCAACTTCTATCAATTTGTACATTATTATCAATGTAAGGTTTGGGCAAGCTATATTATGCAAAACTTTATAGATTATTACAAATTTGCATTTAAATGGGTGCAGCTATTTGATACCTATAAAGAAATGTTGCACACCGAATGTGCCATGTACATTAAGGGATTGCACAACCTACTAAATGCTTACTTTTTATTGGGTAAATACAAAGAGCTAGAAAGCACTTTACTTGTTTTTGAAAAGCAACTGGCAACTGAAAATTTTAAGAACAACTTTAATAATCAAATAATTGGGTTTCAATATTTTTATTTGAGTAAAATTGATTTTTACTTTTTACAAGGAAGATTTACTTATGGATTAAAAATTATACCAACCCTCGAAAAGCAACTTAAAACCTATGAAGTATATTTAGATACACATAGAATTATGGTGTTTTATTATAAAATTGCTTGCTTATATTTTGGCAGTGGCAACTATGATAAAGCCATAGATTATTTGCATAAAATTATTAACCAAAAAGCACACCTAAGAAACGATTTGCAATGCTACGCTAGGTTGCTACATTTAATTGCACATTATGAACTTAAGAACTATGATATTTTAGAGTCACTTATTAAGTCAGTTTACCGATTTATGGGCAATATGGATAATTTAAGCACTGTAGAATTAGCCATTTTTGAGTTTATTAGAAAAAGTTTTAGCTACAATATTTTACATTTAGAAGAAGCTTTTATTACGCTTCACAAAAAACTCACAACCCTTAAAAACAAAAAGGTTGAAAACCGCTCTTTTGTGTATCTAGATGTTTTAAGCTGGCTCGAAAGTAAAATACAAAAACAAGCTGTTGAGGTGGTTATTAGAAAGAAGTTTTT
>JBMLOQ010000040.1:0-5809 GCA_049242885.1 Chitinophagaceae bacterium | reverse complement strand
TTTATTTCGAAAAAAATTATTGTTTCAACTTTGCTTTAAACACTTTCTCAAACTTTTCAACTTTTGGTCTTACTACCATTCTGCAATAGCCTTGGTTAGGATTGTTGTTGTAAAAATTTTGATGGTAGCCTTCGGCACTGTAAAAGTTTGTAAAGCCTTCTATTGCTGTTACAATTGGATTATTAAATGCTTTTATAGCATCAAGTTCTACTTTATACTTTTCAGCTTTTGTTTTTTGTTCTTCAGTATGATAAAAAACTACACTTCTATATTGTGGGCCAACATCAGCACCTTGTTGATTTAAAGTTGTGGGGTCGTGGGTTTTCCAAAAAACTTCAAGCAATTCATCAAAACTAATTTCTTTGGGGTTGTAAATAATTTGTAACACTTCGGCATGGCCAGTATTTTTTTCACAAACCTGCTCGTAGGTTGGGTTTGTTACAAAGCCACCACTATAACCACTAGTTACAGTTTGTACCCCTTTTAAACGCTGAAAAATAGCTTCTGTACACCAAAAGCAGCCATTGCCAAAAGTGGCAATTTCCATGCCTTGTGGTATAGTTATAGCAGTTGTAGGTAACATTTGATTGCTTGTTTGCATATTTGATTTTTTTTGTTGTTGTGCACAGGAAGTGAAAATTTGTAAAAAAAGAATAACAGAAATGAAAATTTGTTTACGCATGATTTTATTGTATATACGTGAGTAGTTTAATTCTACTTGTTATAACAATGTTAATGCTTTATTGTTTAAGTGGCATTACCTCGGCAATGGGATTAAAGGCGTATAATCTTCCTGTCTTTATTTCTTCACACACAAAACGTTTTCGTCTTTGTTCAAGTTTTTTAAATATCCTGTTTTTTTCAGTTTTAAAAAAGCTCCCAATTGGCAAAGTTTCTACTGTTACAAAACCTGTTCTTACCAAAGTATTGTAGGTTCTTAAAACTTTAAGTAATTCAGTTTCACCGCTTGCTGTGGCTGATGGATTTTTAATAGACTTTTGTAAAGCTTCTACTATATTGCTTGGGAATATTTTTAATTGTATATACTGAATCAGTAAGTTGCTGTAATTGTTTTTCCATTCAATGCCATGTGGCTCTACTTTGTTGCCATATTGCTCAAAGGTTTGTAAGTGTGCTAACTCGTGTAAAAAAGTAATTAAAAATTCGTATTTATTTAAATTACCATTTACTGTAATTCTGTGATTTTTGTTTTTTATGGGATGCCTATAATCTCCCAAAATTGTTTTTCTTCTTTGTGTTACTGTAAAATGAATGCTGTACTTATGAATTGCATCTACTACATATTCAAAACTCATTTCGGGGATATAATTTTTTAAAGCCTCTAAAGGATGTTGTACAATCGGCATTTTATTTTTTAATTTTCATAGAAGTTGATTTTTCTACAATTGTATATAAAATGTAAAAAAACATGCAGGCTATAATTGCTTTAATATTTTGTTGTTTTTGCAAAATAAAGTATCCAAAAACTGCACCACCTAAAACAAAAAGTTTGATAATTGTAGAAAGCAAAACAGCTTGTACAGAGGCATTAGGATTTTTGCTTTTTAGAGCATTTAAAAGCAACTTTATATTAATAATACTTAGAGCAAAAAGTAATACATTGCCTGTTTGTACCACTATTGTATTTACATTTAATTCTTTAAGCTTTGGAGTAGCTAAGGCTACTATACAAGCAATAGCAACATACAAGCCTACTAAAGGAGTGATAATTGTAAAGAAGTTTTTTGGTTTTGATGCGTTTATACTATTCATTTTTTGGAATTATTACTTTCGAGTATAATTTTTACAAGTATACCTACAATTACAATGAAAGGTAGAGAAATGGTAAATAAAGGAAATTTCCAATTTAATTTTTTATCAATCCACCAACCAAGGTAAACCATTATGCCAATTGTTACAAACATTTGTGTGGCTAATGATAAATATTTTGAAGTATATAAATTTTGCTTCAAGAAAGCGTTTTTTAATGTTTAATAAACAAACATACTATTTATTGTATAAAAGAAAAAAGCTTTGAAGAATAAATCTCCAAAGCCATTCTAAATCTAAAACTAAAATGAAAAAACTATTTGCCAAAAAAGTAACCAAGTGTTAAACCAAATTGACTTCCTCTTTGTGTAAGTCCTGGAACATTTGCTAAATTAGTTAAGCCAGCATTGTAGTTTAATTGCACAAATAAGTTTTTGTTAAACTCGTAGCCAGTTACAAAATTTACACCAAAATCTAAAGCTTTAAATTGACCAACTCCACTTCCAATTTTTATTTCTTCATCTGGTTCATCATGTCCTTTAACTTTTGCACTTAAGTTTAATCCAACATTAGGACCAGCACCTAAAATAAAACTTCCTTTAGCAGATGGAATTTTATACACTACATTCAAAGGAATTTCTATAGTGTTTATTAGTAAAATATCTGTATGGCCAGCATGTTTTATTCCTGCACCACGACTGTTGTAGCCTATACCAGTTTGCAAGCTTATACTTTTGCTAAAGCTAAATTCTGTAACTAAGCCAAGGTTTAAACCTAACTTGCTTGTAAAATCTTCGCCACCTACCGATAAAGTATGATTGGCTAAGTTTACGCCAGCTTTTGCTCCAAGTTTTACTTTTTGTGCAGTTGCTTGTAAGGTTACAAGAGCAAAAACTGCTACCATGATTTTTTTTGTTGTACTCATTGTTTTTTGTTTTTTATTGTTAATTAATAATTATTGGAAAATTGATATTTATATCATCGTGCCCTTTGCTTACATCATCATTAGGGCCTTTATTAAAAGGTTTATGTTTTAATTGTACTTTAACTGTTGCTGTATTTGTTGTAGTTGCTGTATTGGTTTGCCAATTGGTATTAAAGCCTAATGGGTGTCCTAAAATATCTACATCAGTTTTTACTATGCCAATAGAAACGTTTGTTGGGGTATAAAAAAATTCATGCTCTCTACCTGCTGTTCTTATTTCAGCAGTCATGTCTTTAGTTGTACCACCAGTTTTGTTTTGTAAAACTAACTCTGCTTGATACGTTTGATTGGCATTAAGTTTAATGGTATCAAATTGTATAGGGTTGGCTCCACCAATACCATCAGGGTCATCAAATGTGGCAACATATTTAGTAACTCCAGCTTGCTTAAATGTAAGTATCATAGTAGTTAATGCAGCATGATCGCTATTGTTTTGTGCATCATCTACTTTTTTGCAACTGCTAAAAAAGGCTGCAAATAGTATTGTTAATATTAATAGTTTTTTCATTTTTTATTTATTTGAGTAAAAAATAGTTGATCTTTTTATTTAAAAATTATAACTTAATCTAACACTGGCATTTAATCCCATTTCATCAATAAAATATCTAAATCTATTTAAATAGTCTCTAAACTTTGTGTTTAAAATATTAAAAATGGTACAACCAATTTGTACTGGTTTTTTATAAATTTTTATAGTAGTTTGAGTGTTTAAATTAAGTAAAGTATATGCAGAAGGAGGTGGGGCATAATCTTGTAGAACACTTGTATTAGTTGGCACTAATGTTTGTTGTTTTACGTGTGTAATTTCAATGCCAAGTAGGTTTTGATTGAATGTTTTATTATTGCTTGGTAAAAAATTTAACTCAATACTTGCCCTATCAGCAGGCATTAAAATAATCCAATCACTACTTGTTTTATTCCATCCTCTTACTATACTGGTTTTAGAACTTACTTGCCATTGTTTACGAAAGTTGTATTGTAGTGAAACATCAAACCCATAAACATGTGCATTAGTAGCCACGTAATTAAAAGTAGGATAATAGCCTCTAATGGTAAAGCTTGGTGGTTGTACTGGTTGCAAGTAAATGTAATTGCTTATGTGGTTGCTAAAAGCAGTAATTTCAAACTTAAAATTGCTATCAGGTTTGTACATCATTTCTTGTGTAAAGCTTAGATTTTGTTCAGCATTAAATAATGGATTCCCCACTTCAATACTGGCTAATCCTTGGTGCAAGCCATTTGCAAAAAGTTCGTTAACAGCAGGGGGTCTAAATGCAGTTGCTACTATACTTTTTCCTTGTATGTTGTTGGCAATTTTATATGCAGCTTGCACTGTAGCAGTAAGATTATTAAAGTTTCTTTTAATGTTTGTTTGAATTCCTAGTTCTCTTTTAAATGCATCAAATTGTTTGCTATCATACCTTATGCCAAAGCTTAAATTTGTGGAATGTACATTCACATTTGCTAAAGCATAAATGCCAATACTATTTAGTTGGTAGTTAGGAATAAAAATACGTACACTATTCTCTTTATTTATATTTTGCTGTACACTGTATTGTACGCCAAATTCTGTATTAAAATTTTTGCTAAAATTGCTTTTAAGCAAAAAATCGGCATTAGTAGTTCCTAAGCTTAAACTCATTTCTGGCTGATTTAAGTATTGCTTACTATCATACTCATCTCTCGAGTTTTCTTGATGTGCTGTAATTAATTGTAATTGGTGATTGTTTTTTAGTTGTAGTTTTTGAGTAAGTTTTATAAGTGTATGATTTACGGTTTGTTTTGGACGATTTATTAAATACGTAAAGCCGTCTGTAAACAAAGGACTGTTAGATTTTATGGCAGCCTCTAAATCGTCTTTACTTTCTACATGTGCACCTGTATAAAAACCTAGTGTTGTACTAAAATTGCTTACGTAAAGGTTTGCTTGATAGTTGTTTTTTTGGTAGGCAATAGTTGCTGCAGCATTAATTTCTCTTAAACCTGTATTAGCGATGTAATAGTTGGGCGTTTTTACGTTACCAGCTTTTTTGGCTGTGCCTTGTAATCTAAAAGCCCAATGGTTATTACTGCTTACGTATGTAACCAAACCACTAACAACACCCATTCTGTTATTGCTGTAATACATAGTGTTTAAACTGCCAGAAAAACCTAGTTTCTCAAACATAGGTTTGGGTTCTACTAGTACAACACCACCTAAAGCTTCTGCTCCATATTTTACACTTGCAGCTCCTTTGATGATGGTAAACTTATCGGCAGTAAAGGGATCAATTTCTGGTGCATGTTCTGTGCCCCAATTTTGCCCTTCTTGCCTTACTCCATTATTTAATATTAGTATTCTATTGCTATGAAAGCCATGAATCATTGGCTTACTTACAGTTGGTCCACTACTCAATAAAGTTACTCCATTTGCTTGTTGTAGTGCTTGTGCCAAGTTTAAACCAATTAAGCTAACTTTTTGAGTAGCTTTTATTTGAGTTATAGGTAAATTTTGATAAGCACTTACACTATTAACCAATACTTCTTTTAATGATTCTATAGTTGGTAATAGAGCAATGTTTATTCTTTTGGTTGAAGATATATTAATTGTAGTGTCAAAAGCAGAATAGCCAATATTTGTAATTGAAATTTTGGCAGTGCCATTACAAAGTTTAGTAGTGAAATTTTTGTCTTTATCACTTTTAATTAATTGTGAATTCACAGTAACAGTTGCCTGCTCTAAATGAACACCATTATTACCTGTAATATGCAAGGTTAAAACATTATTACAAGGTTGAGCAGTTGAATTTATTAGAAAAACAACGGAGGTGAAACACAATAAAATAGCTTTATGCAACATTGTTGCAAAAGTAGGGAATGAATTTTAAGAGAAAAATTAAATTACAATTTTTGTAAGATTTTTATGATAGATAAATGCTTAATATATTTTTTAGCCACTAAAACTGTACGAATTCCAAACTATTTTAAATCTAACTTAATCTGTAACTCATCAAATTGTTTTGCATCAATTTCGCTAGGGGCATCTATCATTACGTCTCTACCAGAGTTATTTTT
>JBMLOQ010000039.1:0-34548 GCA_049242885.1 Chitinophagaceae bacterium | reverse complement strand
AATAAAAGGAAAGCATTAATCCAATCCTTTCCCATATTTTTAATCCAACAAATGAAAAAGTTTATAGCAATAGCAAAATTTTATATGGACGATGAGTTTATGCAACTTGTTCCACCACATAGAACTTACATTAATTACTTAATTAATAAAGGCACAATTGATAACTATGCTGTAAGCATGGAAAGCCAAACTGCTTGGATTACTTTAAATGGAAAAAACAAACAAGAAGTTGTAAAACTGCTTCAAAAATCTCCTTTATTTAAATATTGGACAATAAATATTGAAGAACTTTTTGTGTACGATGGTCAAAATTATCGACTACCACAAGTACAGTTGAATTAATTGATGGTAATAATTCCAAAATTACCAATCAATTTCCCACAATTTAGTACACCTTTAAATATCAACTTATTCTCAATTCCATTCCCCTATATTTGCAACCTTAAAATTTTTAAAATAGAATAGTCATGCAACTTAAAGGTTTAGTGCGTATTTTAACCATTGCTTTAATTTTAATTTGTGCTTATCAATTATCATTTACTTGGATTACAAATAGCTACGAAAAAGAAGTAAAAGCAAAAGCAACTGCTCAAATCAAAAAAAATTATCCAGCCTTAAAAGGTGTAGATTTTGAAGAAGCAGTAGATGCTCGTCAAAGATTTATCTTAGATAGTACAAAAGATAAAAAAGTTGGTCCGTTTGAATTAGTTAGCTATAAAAGTGCTAAAAATCAAGAATTAGCTTTAGGGCTTGATTTACAAGGTGGTATGAGTGTAACCTTAGAGGTAGGAATGAGTGATTTAATAAAAACACTTGCCGACTATACTAAAGATGGTTCATTTACTACTGCACTAGACAATGCAACTAAAACAAAAGCTAATACAAATTTAAATTTGGTAAACTTATTTGTTGATGAATATGAAAAAGCAATGCCAACTGGAAAGTTAGCACCATTTTTTGTAAACAAAAGTTCAGGTAAAATAACCATGAACTCTAGCAACAAAGAAGTTAAAAGTTATTTAACTGCTCAATCTGAAGAAGCTTTTAAAAATACAGAACGTATTTTAAGAACTCGTATCGATAGATTTGGCGTTGCTTCTCCAAATATAAATGCAGACCCTTCAAAGGCAATTATAAATGTTGAATTAGCTGGCATCAAAGATGAAAAACGTGTAAGAGAATACTTAATTACAACAGCTAATCTTCAATTCTTTGAAGTGTACAATATTGGAGATATTGGTAATGAATTAGTAGCTGGCGATAAAGCTTTACAAGATTTTGCTTTAAACAACAATGATACTTTAAAAAAAGTAACTGATTCTACTATTATAAAAGCAAACCAAAATCCAATTTTGCGTTTGTTACAACTTACTGATAGATATCAAGACCCACAAACCAAAAAAGTAGTTACGCCTGCAACAATTGGTTTTGTAAGGGTTATCGATACTCCTAAACTAAACAAGTTATTAAACGACCCAGTATTTACTACAAAAATGGCAAAATTTCCAAATTTAGCCTTCATGTATGGTAAAGCAGGTAAAGATAATGATGGTAAAGAGCAAAACTTTATTGGCTTGTATGCAATTAAAACATTAGAAAATGGACAAGCAGAATTAGAAGGTGATAGAATAGCTAATGCACGTCAAGATTATAATGGTACTCAACCGATTATCCAAATGACTATGGATAAAGAAGGTACTGATTTGTGGGGAGCATTAACAACTAAAAATGTAAATAAACCTGTTGCTGTAGTTTTAGATAACATTGTTTATACTGCTCCTAATGTGAATGAACCCATAATGAATGGTACTTCACAAATTAGCGGTGGTTTTGATGTAAAAGAAGCTCAAGATTTAGCTCAAATATTAGAAACTGGTAAATTGCCAGCTCCTGCTAAAATTGTACAATTGCAAACAATAGGTGCAACTTTAGGTGAGGCTGCTGTAAAAGGTGGTGCTATGAGTTTCTTGGTATCATTTATAGTAATTTTCTTGTTAATGTTAGTGTACTATAACACTGCAGGTTGGGTTGCCAATATTGCTTTAATATTGAACATTTTCTTTACAGTTGGTATTCTAGCATCATTTGGATTTACTTTAACTGCTGCAGGTATTGCAGGTTTGGTACTTACAATTGGTATGGCTGTAGATACTAACGTTATTATTTTTGAAAGAATAAAAGAAGAACTTACAAAAGGTAAAAACCATACTGCTGCTGTTACCGATGGTTACAAACGCAGCTTAGCACCAATTTTAGATGCCCACGTTACAAGTTTCTTAACTGCATTTATTTTGTTCGTTTTTGGTTTAGGTCCTGTTTTAGGATTTGCTACTACTCAAATGTTAGGTATTACCCTAAGTTTATTCTGTGGAATTTTAGTTTCTCGTTTGGTTACAGAAATGTATGCTAGTGGAAAAAGTAAAAAACATTTTGAATATTTTACTGGATTCTCTAAAAAAATATTTAAACATGCTTCTTACAAATTTATTGAATACAGAAAATTTGCTTATGCAATAAGTGCAGTAGTTTTAGTTTTAGGTATTGCAAGTTTCTTTAATGGCTTTGATGAAGGTGTAGAGTTTGCTGGTGGTAGAAGTTATACAATTAATTTCCCTGCAAAAGAAAAAATTGAAGAAGTTAGAGAATCTTTAAAAGTTGCATTTGAAAATGAAACTCCAATTGTAAAAACAATTGGTACTGGAAATGAATTAAATATCACTACTGCATATAAAATTAAAGACAACCGCCCTGAGGCTGAGTTAGAAGTTGAGCAAGCCTTATTTAAAGGTTTACAAAAATATTTACCAGCAGATGTAGATTTTAAAACATTCCTTAGCGATAAATACAAAAAAAGTTCACAAACTGTATTGCCAAGTATAAGTGCTGACTTGAAAAAAGGTGCTATACAAGCTGGCATTTACGCAATTTTAATCATTTGTTTATACATTTTTATTCGTTTTAGAGATTGGCGTTACAGTGTTGGTACAATTGTAGCTTTATTGCACGACGTGTTAGTAACACTTGCTGTATTTAGCTTCTGTAGAAAATTAGTTCCTTTTCCTTTAGAAATTGATCAACATTTTATTGCAGCTGTACTTACTGTTATTGGCTTTAGTATGAATGACACTGTAATTGTGTATGATAGAATTAGGGAAGATTCTAAACTATACCCTAATTTAAGCAAAGAATCCTTGATTAATACTGCAATTAATCAAACATTAAGCAGAACAGTAATGACTAGCTTAACTGTATTCTTAACCATTTTAATATTATTTATTTTTGGTGGAGAAGTTACACGTGGTTTTGCATTTGCAATGTTAATAGGGGTAGTTACAGGTACTTATTCATCAATATTTGTTGCTGCACCAATATTAGTTGATTTTGCAAAAAACAAACCTTTAGGTAAAGTTGATGAAACTGCTAAACCTATAAAAGCATAGTTTTAAATAAAATACAAAAAAACAGGGTTCAAATAATTGAACCCTGTTTTTTTTAATAGCTGATGTATTAATTGAATTATAAAATATATACTCAATTCTATTAGCCAAAAATTACTTATTACAGCTATACTGAATAAAATGAAATCAATAATTTTTTGTAAACACTTAAAAAACAATTTTGCAAAATATTGTTTTCCCTTATTTTTGCAACCCAATAAAATGGTCCTGTGGCCGAGAGACTAGGCAGAGCTCTGCAAAAGCTTCCACACCAGTTTGAATCTGGTCGGGACCTCAACTTAAAAAAACTCTTCTTTAAAAGAAGAGTTTTTTTATTGTATTTTGCAACACTTAAAGTAAAAAGTTGCTCTAGCTTATGTAGTATTTCTACCAAAATAATTTCTTGCTTTTAAAACTTAAAATAGTATTCATTTTGGCATTTTGTGGTGGCATTGTATCTTTTGCCCAGCAAAATAATTTAAGTAACTTGCGGTTAAAAAAAATTGCAACAAAGGGCATTGTTGTTATAGATGACAAAAGCATAGTACCCGAAAGCTTTTCAATATTTAGTATTGATAGTAGCTTTTATGCCATTGAATTTTCAAAAGCTATTTTAACTTGGAAAAAACCAACACTACAAGATTCAGTATTGGTGCAATACAGGGTTTTTCCCTTTAACTTAAATATTAAAGCCTCAGGTTTTAATTATGATAGTATTAAAAATAACTTTGTTGCAGCCAAACCATTTATTTTCAAAAATAACAGCACAAACAACAACAACAATACTAACTTTTTAAATTTTGGCAACGTTACTTATAATGGAAGTTTTGGACGAAGTTTAAGCTTTGGAAACAATCAGGATGCTGTATTTAACTCTCAATTAAATTTACAATTAAATGGATTGATTGGAGATAGTATAGAAATTGCAGCTGCCATTACAGATAACAATATTCCGATACAACCAGATGGCAATACACAAAGATTAAATGAATTTGATAGAATTTTACTTCAATTCAAAAAAAGAAATTGGGAACTGAACTTAGGGGATATTGATGTACGACAAAACAAGCAATACTTTCTTAACTTTTATAAACGTTTACAAGGAGCCTCATATTCAAATACAAATAAAAAGGGCAATAATATAACCATTGCTGGTGCCATTGCAAAGGGAAAATTTGCTAGAAATGTAATTAATGGACAAGAAGGTAATCAAGGGCCGTACAGATTATCTACACCTAATAACGATTTCTTTTTTATTGTTCTTGCAGGAAGCGAACGAATTTTTATTGATGGTGAATTGCTACAACGTGGCGAAGATCAAGATTATGTTATAAATTATAATACTGCTGAAATTAGCTTCACTCCTAAGCGAATGATTACTAAAGACAAAAGATTGCAATTTGAATTTGAATATGCAGATAGAAATTTTTTAAACTCCGTTTTATATGCTAGTAAAGATTTGCAGCCATTTAAAAATTTGAAAATAAATATAGCTGCCTACAGTAATGCTGATGCAAAGAACTCCCCTATTAACCAACAACTAAATACAGCTCAAAAACAATTTTTGGCCAATATTGGTGATAGTATAAACAAAGCATTTTATCCAATTGAAACTATAGATAGTTTTAGTGTGTCTAAAATAATGTACTTAAAAAGAGTAAATCCCATAAATCCTTTGTGGGATAGCATTTATGTGTATAGTACCAATAGAGATAGTGCTAAGTATAATTTAAATTTTGCTGATGTTGGTTTTAATAATGGAAATTATATTCCACTTTTTGCTGGTACAAATGGTAGAGCTTTTCAATATATAGCTCCAATTGCTGGCGTACCACAAGGTAATTTTGAACCTGCTCAATTTTTAGTAACACCAAAAAAGCAAGAAATTATTGCTTTAAATGCTATATACACTTCAAAAAACACTACAATAACTACCGATGTTGCTTTAAGTAATGTAGATATAAATACATTCAGTACCAAAGATAAAAGCAACGACAAAGGATTAGCTGCAAAATTGAACATCGAAAACAATCATCAAACTAAAAATAAAAAAACAATTATTACAAATGCCTCTTACGAATGGGTGGATAAAAGCTATAGACCTCTTGAAAGGCTTAGACCTGTTGAGTTTAGCAGAGATTGGGGGCTACCTATTTTGCCAAATTTTGCCACAGAACATTTACCTAAACTTGGCATTACATTTAAAGATATTCAAAACAACAGCATAGGCTATGATGTAAAAGCATATTACAGAAACGATGGCTTTAGTGCTGTAAAACACAATTTTATTCATAAACATCAAATTAAAAATTTTATTTTAAATACTGACATTAGTTTGGTGAACAATAACACGAACTTAGAAAATGGTTATTTTTTTAGACCTAATTTTTCATTAGTTAAAAATCTCACCAAAAACAATGGTTATGTATTTGCATTTAACTATAGTTTGGAACACAATATTCAAAAAAATAAACAATCAGATACTTTAACACCTCTAAGTTTTGCTTTTGAAACCATTACAGCAAGTATAAAAAGTGATGAAAAAAATAAAAATAAATGGAGCTTAAACTATTTTACTAGAGCTGATAAATTACCATTACACAAGCAATTAGAATTAACAGATAGAAGTCATAATTATAATTTTACGCTAGATTTACTTAAAAGCCAAAAGCATCAATTTAAAACTAGCATAACCTATAGGCAGTTAAAAGTATTTAATCAACAACTAACTACTCAAAAAGCAGATAATAGTTTATTGGGTAGAGCAGAATACTTGATTAACGAATTTAAAGGTTTAGTTGTAGGAAATATATTGTACGAATTAGGTGCAGGGCAAGAACAACGTAGAGATATAAATTATATTGAAGTGCCTGCCGGAAGAGGAGAATATACTTGGATTGATTATAACAACGATGGCATACAACAGCTTAATGAATTTGAAATAGCGAGGTTTCAGGATCAAGCAAAATATGTAAGAATTTTTACACCTACCAATCAGTTTGTAAAAGCTAACTATACGCAGTTTAACTACTCTTTAAGTATATTACCTAGAGCAATAGTAACATCGATAAAAAATAAAAAATTAGGCAGCTTTTTATCAAAATTTGTAGTGCAAAGTTCAATGCAAACTAGCAAAAAAAATATAAGTACTGGTAATCCAACATTTAATCCATTTGGCAAAGCTTTTTTTGATACATCTTTAATAAGTTTTACAAAATCTAGCAACAATACATTTTCATTCAATCGCTTTAGTAACAAATGGGGTATAGATATTACTCAAGTAAACACAATTGTACAAAGTTTACTCACTTATGGTTTAGAAAACAGAACTACAGATGAATGGGCTGTAAAAACTAGGTTTAACATAAAGCAACTTTATAGTTTTGAATGGTTGCAAAAGTGGGGCAGTAATAATTTATTTACACCAAAGTTTAGTAATAGAAATTTCAACTTAACTATACAATCTTTTGAGCCAAAACTTGCTTACACCAATAGTACAAAATACAGAGTAGTAGCAAGTTATTTGTATCAAACAAAAAATAATGAACAAATTTTTGGTGGAGAAAAAAGCACTTCACAAGCATTAAACATAGAGTTTAAATACAACACTGTACAAAGCACTTCTTTGTTGGCTAAATTTACTTCAAACAATATCTCTTTTTCAGGCACTACCAACTCAACTATAAGTTATATAATGCTTGATGGATTATTGCCTGGTAAAAATTACTTATGGACAATTGAATTTACTAAACGCCTAAATAATAACCTTGAAATTAACTTTAGTTATGAAGGTAGAAAGCCTGGTGAAACTAGAGTAATTAATATTGGAAGAGCTAGTGTAAGAGCAATTTTATAGTTTATGTAATATGATGATTTTATTAAACCAATTCATAATCCAACTGTCGTTTATCCAAATTGGCTGCTACTAATAATATTTTTACTTTATCGCCCATTTTGTATTTCTTGCCACTTCTTTTGCCAACAAGGCAATAATCACCTTCTACTAATCTAAAATCATCTTTTTCGCTAAGGTGTGCAATGCTTACTAATCCTTCACATTTATGCTCTACAGTTTCTGCCCAAAATCCAAAACTAGAAACTCCGCTTATTACTGCATCAAACATTTGACCCAATTTTTCTTGCATAAATTCAACTTGCTTATACTTATTAGCTGCACGCTCACAATCCATAGCTGCACGCTCCATTTTACTACTTTGCACACATTTTTCCTCAAGTTTCTTATCTATTACAATTTGATTGGTTAAAATGCCTTGCAGCACTCTATGCACCAAAACATCAGGATATCTGCGTATAGGTGATGTAAAATGGCAATAATGTTTAAAACCTAATCCATAGTGCCCAATATTGTTGATGGTGTAAGTTGCTTTTGCCATAGTACGTATTCCTAAAGTTTCAAATACTTGTTGCTCCGGCTTACCTTTTACAGTTTGCAATAACTCGTTAAAACTCTTTGCTATTGCTTCTGGAGTACTAATATCAAAAACATGACCATATTTTTTTGCAAATGCTATGAAAGGAGATAGTTTTTCTTCATCTGGAGTATCGTGTATTCTATATGGAAATGGTATAGGTTCGCCTTTATACTTTGCTTTGTTTACAAATTCTGCAACAGCTTTGTTTGCCAACAACATAAACTCTTCAATTAGTTGATGAGCTTCTTTACTTTCTTTTACAATTATTCCAATTGGTTTTGCATTTTCATCTAACTTAAATCTTACTTCTTGTGATGAAAAGTTAATGGCTCCTGCTTCAAAACGTTTTGCTCTAAACTTTTTTGCAATTTCATTTAGCAACAAAATTTCTTTGCTGTATTGTACACCATCATTGGTTTCTTGTACTTTGTCTTCTATAATTTCCTGAGCATCTTCATAAGAAAATCTGTGGTTGGAGTGAATTACAGATTTATGAAAATTTACTTTCTTAACAACGGCATTTCTAGTAATTTCAAAAACTGCGGTAAATGTAAATTTATCTTCATGAGGGCGTAAACTACACAATTCGTTACTAATTTTTTCAGGCAACATTGGGTTTACTCTATCTGGTAAATAAACACTAGTAGCTCGCTTATATGCCTCTTCGTCTAAAGCAGTATTTGGTTTAACATAATGACTTACATCGGCAATATGTACACCAATTTCAAATAAATCATCATTAATTGGTTTTATAGAAATGGCATCATCAAAATCTTTTGCATCAATGGGATCTATAGTAAACGTTAAAGTATTTCTATAATCTACTCTTTTTGCAATTTCTTCTTGCTCCAATTCACTGGGCAATGCATTGGTTTCTTTAATAATATTTTCATCAAATTCCAATGAAAAGCCACCATCTAAAAGTATTTCCCTCATGGCAAGATTATTAATACTTTCTCCATCCAAAACCTTTATTACTGTTGCAACAGGGCTTTTATCGTGAGCGTCCCATTTTAGTAATTTAATGACAACTTTATCACCATTTTTTGCATTATTTATTTGATCTAAAGGAATAAAAAAGCTACTTGTATTTTTATTACCCATTAAGTTTACAAATGCAAATGTTTTGTTGTGCTGTAACTCTCCAATAAATTCAGTTTGCTTTCTTTTTAGAACACCAATAATTTTTCCTTCTTTTCTATTTGTTTCAAGATTTTCTTTGGTAATTTTTACTTCAACTTCATCTCCATTTAATGCATTGCTAAAGTGGTTTGGTCGTACAATTACGTCTCCAGTTTTTGCAGGCATAAGTACATAGCCCATACCACTTCGAGTAATTTCTAAAATTCCTTTAACCGTTTTGTGGGTTTCTGTATTTTTGGTTGTATGTGTTTTTTTTCGGGTTGTTTTCTTTTGTTTCATTTTTTGTTTTTGTTTTTTTAGGGGATTGAAAAAAGGCTGTACAGTTAAATTGGGCTGTTTTCGTTGGTTTCATCAATCGCTGATTGTTGTTTTTGCTGTTGGGTTATATACTTAATAACAGAATTGTTAAAACGTAACCCATCATCGAATAAAAATTCGTGCTCTATTGGTAATACATATAATGGTAAATCTTTCAATTCATCAGCAAATTTCACAAAACGAACTGCATCTTTTTCGGTTGTTAAAATAATTTTATTAAATGCTTCTAGCTCGCTGAATTTTTGTTTTATGTTTTTTAAATCGTCATAAGTAAAAATATGATGGTCGCTAAAACTTAGCTGAAAATACATTGCAGTTTGCTTATGCAAATAATCTTTCAGTGGCTTAGGATTAGCAATGCCACAAACCAATAAAACCTCTTCTCTTGAAGTTAATGGCCAAGTTTTTTGTGCATCCAAAATATGATAAGGTGTACCATATTTAATGGTTGTAAAAAATACTTGCTGACCCGGCATAGGGTGCATTTCGTATAAAATTTTTACTTTTCGTGTTTCTTCTAAATTAGATGGGCATTTTGTAACTACTATAATATTGGCACGTTTATAACTTCTACGTTCGTCTCTTAAATCACCGGTGGGTAAAAAAAAGTCGTGAGTAAATCTATTGGAATAATCGGTGAGTAAAATATTAAATCCAGCATTAATACTACGATGTTGAAAAGCATCATCTAAAATTACAACTTCAGTTTCTGGCTTATCTTGAAAAAGTTGAGGCAAGGCTACAATTCTTTCTTCCCCAACTGCAACTGCAACTTCAGGAAACTTTTTATGAAACTGCATGGGCTCATCTCCTATTTCCAAGGCTGTTGATTGATCATTTGCTAGCAAATAGCCTTTTGTTTTTCGCTTGTATCCTCTACTTAATGTGGCTACTTTAAATTGTGTTTGTAAAAGTCTTATTAAATATTCTACCATTGGGCTTTTACCAGTGCCTCCAACAGCTAAATTGCCTACACAAATAATTGGAAAATTAAATGTAGCACTCGAAAATTTTTTGGTATCGTATAAGTAATTTCTTACAAAAATTATGAGTGCATAAATTAAAGCGAAAGGTAATAACAATACCCTAAAGCTTTTTAAAAATATAGAATTAAAATTCATAAACATTATTTGGTGTGATACACATGTTTAAAGGTATATCAAACTCATTTACATCTTCGATTTTTTGGATGGGTTCAAAATAACTAAATCCAATTTTTACACAATCTTCTCTACAATTGGCAAGATATTTATCGTAAAAACCTTTACCATAGCCAATTCTAAATCCATTTTCATCACAAACAAATAACGGTACAAAAACAATATCAAATTTAGTTGGCAGTAAAATAACCCCTTCTTTGGGTTCTGTAATTAAGTATTTATTTGTTTTATAAACCGTAGATTCGTTTATTAACAGAGCTTCCATGCTATTATCTTCAAAATTCGATTTTGGATACGCCATTTGTAAGTTAGGTACAAAATGCCTTAAATAAGATGAAAATAAATGTGTATTTGGCTCGTTATGTGCTGAAATACCCCAATAAGTTAGTAAATAGTTACAGAAATTGTAATTATACTCTTGAAACTTTAACAACATTAAATCATCATAATCCAGCTTTTTTTTAGGATTAATTTCTAATCTTTTTTGTTTGAAAGTATGCCTTAATTGTTGTTTAGTCATCAAATAGTGAATATGTAATCAGCTTATGTTGTTTTTATTCTAAATATTGTTATAAATCATTTGATGTTTTGATAACGTCAATTGCAAATTAGATTTTTTTAAAAGCAATTGGTTTTAAATTAAGTCTTAATTGTCATTTTTTTTAGTTCGCAAAAATATCATTGCAATAGCAGTTGTAGTTATTCCCATTATTAAAGCACCCATTACACCAGTTAAGGCATAGTTTTTATAATTAAAATTTGCTTCTGCCTCAGCTGTTGATTTAAAGTATCCTATTTCTACTGAACGTTTTATTACATTAGGAAAATACTCTGGAGTAATAATATAAGTTGTTATCCATTGTGATAGTGGACTGAGTAAAGCAATAAAAATAGATAGTACGATACCAGAAATTAAACCTTGCTTGTAAGTCATTACTCCATTATAAAAATCATTTTTTTTCTGCTTCAAAGCCAAAACCATCACAATAATAGCAGGAATTGCAAAAAGATTGGTTAAGTACAAATGGTAATCTATGTATTTGCCATGAAGCCCACTTAGTTTTTCCAATACTACCCACAACAATGCAACTATAGTAAAAATAATTGCCCACTTTAATTCTATTCTGATTTTTGACATAATATTTAATTAATATTTAAAGAATAAAAACTAGTTAAATTTTATCCAAATATATAGCAAATTACACTTTTGATTTAAATAACAATTCAATTCTAATAATAAGTTACTTAAAGATTAAATGATACAAAAAAGGCATCAACCCAAAAAGTTGATGCCTCATAAAATCAATTTACTTTTTATTTAACAAAAATAGGATGAGTGTATGTTTTATGCTGGTGAATTACTTTTAAATAATAAATACCAGTATTTATGTTGTTTGAAAGAGAGATAATACCACTATTATTTAATTTACCTAACTGTAAAACTCTAGCACTTGCATCAACAATTACATAACTAGCATTTTTATCTTCTATACTTAATGAATACTGTAAATTTCCACCTTTTACTGTGGTTGTATTTAATAATTGTACAACATTGTTTGTTGCAGCAATTTTTACAACATTACTATATTCAAACTTGCCATCATTATCCAACATTTTTAAGCGATAAAATTGAGTTGCACCAGATTTAAAAGAAGTATTTAATTCATAATTATTTGATGATTTATTTTTAGCTGCTAACTTTTCAACGGTATTATACAAAAATTCATTAGTGCTATTTTGTAATTCAAAGTGAGAAACATTTAGTTCATTACTTGTACTCCATGCAAAAGTTGCGATATTTTCTTTCACACTTTTTACATAAAAGTTATTTAATTTTAATGGTAATGGATTATTGGTAACGGTATTACTAACAACACTTTCTCCATGAATTCTATTTAAAGCAGTTACTACATAAAAATAATCAACTCCAGGAACTAAAGTATTATCAAAATAGGTTGTAGTTAAATCATTATTAGTAATAAATAAAATATTATTGGCATCAGTAATATCTACAGGATTAACTGTAGAGCGATAAATAACGAACTGTCTCGTTTTTTGGTATTCACTAGCTCCATCAATAGCCTTTGTCCAATTTAAAGTAAGTGCAGTTGCATTTCCTGGAGTTGCAACTACATTAGTTGGTGCATTTGGTGTAAGCGTAGATTTCCAAGCCATTAATGGCTCTAAAGCTGGCCTATTATAAAAAAATTGTTGTAAACTGTCTCTATGCCCTAGCAAATTGTTTCTTAAACTTGTTGTATTATAATATACACTTCCTGTTATACTTGGGTACAATCTATTCAATCTTAGTTGATTTGGAATTTGCCTGTTGTTTGTGGTAAAATCTCCATTACTAGCAACCCCTACTTTATACGAAGCCATACCAATATACATATGCCTATTAAAAGCATTGTTATTCCACCAGAAAGCTAAATTATTGTAATCACTTCCAGTTTGCCCTTGATGCCAATATATTTGAGGAATTGTATAATCTACCCAATTGTTTTGTTGCCACAATCTACTATTTGCGAAATGATCTTTATAATGCTGTGTTGCCCCACTACTTGTATTGCTTCCAACTGAATTTAAGTTGTTTACTTGGTTACCAGGTGTACTGCTGCTTATCCAAATACCAGATGGTGAGTAACCATATTTTACCCATGGTTTTACGGCTCTTATACTGTCGCCTAAACGTTTTACAAGACTATCAATATTGGCTCTTCTCCAATCGTTTTTATTTGCAATGCCTCTACTATTAGCTGCAAATGTTGCATCATCATTAAAAGTAGTGGTACCAGGATTTGGATAAAAATAATCATCCATGTGAATTCCATCAACATCATAACGCCTTACAACATCCATTACAACTTTAATTATGTGATCGTTTACTTCAGGAATTCCAGGATTTAAAATTTTTTGTGTCACCCCTCCTGAAACACAATCTAAAATCCAACCAGGATTTGTATTTATAACATGACTGCTATGCAAAGCTGCAAGATTTGAAGTAGTAGCACTAGATAATGCCCTATAGGGGTTAAACCAAGCATGAAATTCAATACCTTGCTTTCTTGTTTCATCAATCATAAAGGTTAATGGATCATAATAAGGATTTGGTGGCGTGCCTTGTGTGCCAGAAATATCTCTACTCCAAGGTTCAAAACTACTATTGTACATAGCATCACACTGGCTTCTGATTTGCACAAAAACTGCGTTTATACCTGTTGTTTTATGCTCACTAATACGTTGTATATATGTACTTTGCTCTTGTGCAGTTGTTGCTCCATTGGCAGGCCAATCAATATTACTAAATGTAGCAATCCAAGCTCCTCTTAATTCACGTTTAGGTGGAGTTTGTGCAAAAATTGCAAAAGACAAAACAATTGAAATAATAGTTAGAATTTTTTTCATATAAAAATTGAAATACAAAGATGGTAGTTTTTAAAATATTTTACTAAGATATTACAATAACATATAAATTTTTTAATTGTTGCTTAAAAACTTTTTTTTAATTATAAAGGTTTAACCCTTTTCTTTACCATCCTAATTGTTTGAATATGAATACATGGTTATTATTAGGCGTTGTATTTGCCTATTTTGCAATTTTATTGTTTGTAGCTTGGCTTACTGGAAGAAAAAGTGATAATGAATCCTTTTTTATTGGCAATAAAAATAGCAACTGGATGTTGGTTGCTTTTGGAATGATTGGCACAAGCTTAAGTGGTGTAACATTTGTAAGTGTTCCTGGTGCAGTAAGTACAGAAAGTTTTGCTTATTTACAAATAACAATTGGCTATCTTATTGGATATTTTGTAATTGCTTTAGTGCTTTTGCCTTTGTACTACAAGTTAAATTTAACATCTATTTACAACTATTTGAGTACAAGATTTGGTTTTAACAGTTACAAAACTGGAGCTAGTTTTTTTATTTTATCTCGAACTTTAGGAGCAACTGCAAGGCTATATTTAGTAGTTAAAATATTACAAGATGCTATTCTTACTAATCTAGAAGTGCCATTTTGGGTAACTACACTTGTTATTTTACTTATGATTTTGGCATATACGTACGAGGGTGGTGTAAAAACAATTGTTTATACCGATACATTGCAAACTACATGTATGCTAGCTGGATTAGTGATTTGTGTAGTGTACATTTTAAATAAAATGGATATGGGATTAGGGCAAAGTATTGATGCTATGAGCCAAAAAGGCTATACCAAAATTTTCTTTACAGATCCAAACAGCAAATATTTTTTTCTTAAACAAATTTTAGCTGGTGCATTTATTACAATAACTATGACAGGCATGGATCAAGAAATGATGCAAAAAAACATTAGTGTAAAAAACCTTGGAGACAGCAAAAAAAACGTGCTTACACTGGGTTTTATAATGCTAATTGTAATTAGTTTATTCTTGGTTTTAGGAGGATTATTGCATTTATATGCAGATAGTTTAGGTGCTACAAGAGTACTTGATGCAACTACTGGTAAATCATTATATATGCTAAATGGAGTTAATGCTGGTGGAGATAATTTGTTTCCCATAATTGCACTAAACTACTTACCTCCTGCCATTGGCATTATTTTTATTATAGCATTAATTTCAGCACTTTTCCCAAGTGCTGATGGTGCCATTACTGCTTTAACAAGTAGTTTTTGCATTGATATATTGGGAATGAAAAGAAGAGAAGATTGGACAGAAGATGAAAAGAAAAAAATAAGACAAAAAACGCATTTAACTTTTGCTGCAATATTTTTAGTTTTTGTAATGATTTATAAATTTATTGATAGTAAAAGCATGATTGGCATTATACTTAAAGTTGCTGCCTATACTTATGGGCCTTTACTTGGGTTGTTTACTTTTGGTATTATTACAAAACTTAAAGTAAAAGATAAATTTGTGCCAATTGTGTGTATTGCAGCACCTATTATTTGCTTTTTTTTAGATAAATACCAAAAACAAATTTTTGGTGATTTTGAGGTTGGGCTAGAGCTTTTAATTATTAATGGTTTAATTACTTTTATTGGATTACTATTCTTATCTACAAAAAAGGAAAGCAATTAATGTTATACATAAAAAAAGAGCGTTTTAAACGCTCTTTTTTTATGTATTCAAATTTTTATATTTAGCCTGCAATTACAGTGCTTTCAAAAAACTCTTTTTCTTCTTCTTTTGTAGGATTTTTGCCATAAACACCTAACTGATGCATCGTAGCATCAATAAAGAAAATGTACATACAAAGTTTTTTACCTTTAAGTTTTGAATCTTGACTTTCAGAACCGTTTAATTCTAAATATAAAGCAGATTTTCCTTTAAAAGTTGTTGTTTCTTCTTTTGTAATTTTAGCACCCATCATTTTGCCCATCATTCCTCCTTTAATTTCTTGAAAAAGCATTGGTCCCATAGCAGATATTACATCAGCTGTAAGGCCCATAGCACTCATATCTAAACTAACACCCATGTATGATTTATCATTTACAACTTCTGTAGTAAATACATTCATACCCTCCACTGGACCAGCACCTTTGTCAGCTTTTACTGGGAAAGTTACTTTTACTTTATTAGAAATATCTACTACTGTAGATTGTGCCACTACTAAAGTGGTTGCTAAAACTGCAAAGGCAGTAGATAAAAGAAATTTTTTCATTTTTTTGTGTTTATTTAATTTTTATATGCAAATATGTAAAATGATTTGGATATTTATTTATCCATCCATCAAATAACAGAAAAATTTAATTTTTGTTTTTCAAACAAAAAAAAGAGCTGATTTCTCAGCTCTTTTTTTATTATTTAATATAACTTATTTTACAGCTATCTAGTTCTTCCAAAGTAATATTGGGCATTCCTTTTTTATCTTTTTCCATCTTGGCAATTACCAAATTGGCTATGGTTTTTGCTTCATTTTTCGATTTAAATACTTGATAACCAATTGTTGCTGGTATAGTAGTTTGGCTTATAAATACTTTATTATTTTCGAGTATCTCATAACCCCAACCATTAGGAAGTTCTACTATTTTATAATCAAGTGGTTTAACTCTGTAAATGAACTTTTTGTAAACAAAAAAACTTATTGAGAAAAATAACAACACATAAACCCAATACTTCTTAAACATTTTTTAGTCGTTAGAGTTAAATGTATCCGCTGGTCTAAATTCTTCTACATTATCTAAGTAAAAAGTACTGTTTCTTCCAAAAGCTACATAACCTTTACCACGTACAGCAAAACCTACACTGCCACTTCTTTCGCTTCTTTCAAAATCACTTAATCTTGTCCAAGTATCTTTTGAGAAATCATATTCCCAAGTAGTTTTCAAAAAACCTCCATTTTCACCAGTAGCTAAATAACCTTTTGTACCTAAAACAAATCCAACACCATTAGCTCTGATAATAGAATTGTAAGTATCATCATAAGTTTCAGAACTTGTATTTGAAATATTTCTTAACTGTTTCCAAGGTGTTGAAGCATTTGCTGGATCGTACTCCCAAAAATCGTTAACTGGTGTACCATTATTAATACCACTTACAACATATGCTTTGTTGTTGTAAACCCAAGAAACAGCACCTTGTCGTTTGCTACCACCCATACTAATTTCTTGATTCCAAGTATTTGTTGTAGGCGTAAATGACCAAACATCTTTTTGATGACTACCATTAAAACCACCCACTACATAACCTTTTGTACCTATTGCAAAAGCAACAGCACCAATACGAGCACCACTACCTACTGGATTATTTAAACCATCTGGTAAATCAGCTCTTCTTGTCCAATTATTTGTTGCTGGATCGAATTCCCAATTATCTTGTAATCTTCTTACACCATCAAAACCTGTAGCAATATAACCTTTTGTTCCAACTGCAAAACCAACTGCTGTATTTCTGGCAACACCAGGTAAATTAGCTCTTTGTCTCCAACTGTCTGAAGTGGCATTGTACACCCAAAAGTCATTAAACCTTCTATCACCATCAAATCCTGTGCCTATAAAAGCAGAATCGCCAATAACGAAACTAACTGCACCTTGGCGACCATTGCCATCAAAATCACCTTTTTTAATCCAGTTACCTGTTAAAGTTGGTTCTGTAGTAGTACCACTATCAGTACCACTACAAGCTGAAATAATTAATCCTAAACTTAAAGCAACAATTGATAATTGTTTGAAATTCTTCATTTGTAATTTTTTTCTATTTTTTAAAATTTTGATGAAGGAAAAAACTTCCTTAAAAAAATAAGACCGCAAAAATATGGGGCTGCTGTTTACATTCTGTTAAAAGTTTTATAAAATGTTTTTAGCATTTAATGCCAACTTTCATTCTTATATATTTGCAAACTTTAAAATGTTAAACTTTTGTTGGATTTCTAATAATAGAACAGCGTTTTAGTAAAATAAATTGTTTATAAAACAAATTTAAATAAATAGCATTAATGAAGCTTAAGATTAAAAGTTTTTGGTTTATTGCAATAATTCTTCTTTATGCAACTGCTTGCAAAAAGGTTGATATTAATTTTGGTAATGAATTTATTGACAATGCCAACACTAAAATTTATAAAATAGATAGCTTTGCAATAGACTTATCTACTGTTGTACTAGATAGTTTTGCTACCAATGGGCAAACCTCTTTATCTGTTGGATACTACAATGACCCTCATTTTGGGAAAATAAATACATCTTGGTATGCACAAGTTGTTTTGCCAACCTACGAAAACATTTATGCCAATACCATTTTTGATAGTATTTGTTTAGTGCTAAAACCAAATGCCAACTACTATGGTGATACTACTCAACCACTAAATATTAAAGTACACGAAGTAGATCAAGAAATGAAACTTGATGATGAAGCCATTAATATTTTTAACAATAAAACTTATCCTGTAAAACCAGCTGCACTTGCTGATGCTAATTATTTGATAAATCCTAAAACAGCCTTAAAAAATGAAATTTACATAAGGCTAAACAATACTTTGGGTATAGATTGGTTGAATAAACTTAAAGCTAGCCCAAGCGACTCTGCAATGAAAGACCCCAATGAATTTATTAAATATTTTAGAGGTTTAAGAGTTAGCAGCACTGTTAATAGTGGCAATTTAATTGCTGGGTTTAGCGATAATTATTTTATACGATTGTATTATAAAAAACCTGGCGTTTTTATTGAAGAAAAGTTTGTTGATTTTACACCTTATAATAAACAACTTCAATTTCAAAACACAAATTTTGATAGAACAGGCACCGATTTACAAGGTTTGGGTGGAACAAATAATGAAATAAGTAGTTTAATTACAAATAATAGAGCTTACTCACAAAAGGCAACTGGAGTTTTAACAAAGCTTAAATTCACCAATATAAAAGACATTTTAAAACTAAATGGCTTTGCAAAAATTGTAAGGGCAGATTTGGTATTAAAACCTGTACACACAACATATACTCCAAATTATTATTTACCACCTGCTATGAAACTAGCTACTACCAATTCTCGAAATGAGGTTGGACCAGAATTAGCATTTTCTAATCCAGATGGAAGTATATTTCCACAAGGAGGTAACTTACAAACTGACTTTTATTTAGGGCAAAACACGAGGTATATTTACGATTTAACTCAATTTTTAAGAGTAATTATACCCGATAATAATTATGATGTTACTAAAAGTGGATTATTGTTTATACCACCATCTCCACAAGCTGAGTTTAACTTTGCAAGAACCGTTATTGGTGATAGAAGAAACCTAAACTATAGAGCAACTTTAGAGTTGTATTATATTGGAATTAACTAATTTAATTATCTTTTTTATAAAATAATAGCATGAACTTTAAAATTGCCATTACTACTGTTTTCATGGCTTTAGGATTTGCAAATTTTGCACAAAACAATTCATCACCCTATTCAATAATGGGTATTGGTGATATTGAAAAAAGCTCTCTTGACCGTACTAGTGGAACTGGCCATGCTGGAGTTGCCATGTTTAGCGATAGATATATGATTGCAGCAAATCCTGCATCTTATGTAAACTTAAACAACAAGTTTTTTCATTTCGAAGTAAATTCTCGTTTCAAAAGCACCACTTTTCAAGGAAGAACAATTGCAAATGGTCAAGAAAATCAAGCAAATGATTTGCAATTTAAACGAATTGCTTTGGCTATAAAACTTAAAAACAATTGGGCTATTAGTGCAGGATTAATGCCATTTAGTGGGGCAAACTATAGTTTTTTTGGAACAAAAAATGTGCAAGGAAGTCCTCAAACTTTAAATACCTTTAATGAAGGAAGTGGTAGCACAAACATGGTTTACTTAGCTAATAGTTGGAGAGTAAGATTTGGCAATGCAAAAGATTCAAATAGATTGTTTAAAAACTCGATTTTAAACCTTGGTTTTCAGGCTTCTTATTTATTTGGTCAGTTTAATCACAAAGAAAGTATTTTTAGTAATCTTACAGATAGTATTTTAGTTTCAGAAACCAATACATTTTATACCAATCCTTTATTTAAATTTGGTATGCAATTTCATCAACAAATAGGAAAAAGTTGGATGGTGGGCATTGGTGCTACTGCAGGATTACAAAACAATTTAGCTTCAGAAGAAAGTTATAAAATTACAGATGGCTCTACCATTTTAAAAGAAACGGGTAAGCAAACAATAAATGCCTTTAAAATACCTTCTACTTATACCGTTGGTTTAAACATATCCCACAACGCAAAATATGCTTTATTACTTGATTATACTACACAAAATTGGGGCACTACTAATTATCGTGGTTTTAATTATAGTTTAGTAAATAGCAATAGAGTAAGTGGAGGATTTCAATTTACCAAAAATTATCAATTAAGAGATGGTAGCATATACGAAAAAAGCTTTTTCCAAATAGGTGCATTTTATAATAAATCTTATTTAAGAGTGGCTGGAGAACAAATTAACGATTATGGTTTTACGCTAGGTGCTGGTATTCAATTACTAGGAAGAGACCCTAGAGAAATTGGCAAATTAAGCTTACATGCCAATATGGAAATTGGCACAAGAGGTACTACAATAAAAAATTTAGTTAAAGAAAATTACACACAATTTGGTATTACCCTATGCTATAGAGATTTTTGGTTTACCAATGTTAAACGCTACGATTAAAATTTTTGAGTTAAAAAAACACATCTTCGATTACAAATATTTCCTGCACTTCATTTTTATGAATTGTAATTGCAAAAACATCAAATTGTATGTTGGTGTATTGAGTGTTTTGCTCTAAAAAAACGAGTGCTGCCCTTTTTAGATTGTCCATTTTCTTTTGAGAGATGCTTTCTTCTGGCAACCCAAAAGATTTATTGGTTCTTGTTTTAACTTCTATAAAATGTATTTTTTTAGTGGATGGTTGGTAAGCAATAATATCAACTTCTAAATGCCCTACCCTATAATTTTTGTGTAGAATTTCAAAAGATTTTTCTACGAGATATTCACATGCCTTTGTTTCTCCAAAGGTTCCTATACTTTTATTTCTATAATTCATATCCTTACAAAAGTAAAAATATGCAAAAAACAATTCCTGCTGTTGCAAAAATTAGAGGCAAAGTACAACATTATGCTTGGGGCGGACTAAGTTTTATTCCAAATTTAATTGGATTTGACAATACTAGCAATACACCATGTGCTGAGTATTGGATGGGTGCTCATCCATCGGCTTCTTCTATTGTTACCAATGTAAACGAGCCTTTGAATACCATAATTGAAAACAACAAAGAAGCAATGCTTACAACCAAAATTAATGAACAATTTGGCGAGCTTCCGTTTTTATTTAAAGTATTGGATGTAAAAGACATGTTGAGTATTCAGGTGCATCCTACAAAAGAAGAAGCAGTAAAAGGTTTTGAAAAGGAAGAAGCTTTAGGTATAGCTATTAATGCTTCAAATAGAAATTATAAAGATAAAAATCATAAGCCCGAAATAATGATTGCCCTTGGCGAATTTTGGTTGCTACATGGTTTTTTAAGTGTTGAAAAAATACAACAAGTTTTAGAGGAAAATATGGAGTTTAATAGTTTGCTTAAACATTTTGAAACCAAAAATATTAAGCAATTAATGGAGCATGTTTATACTTTACCTCAAGAAGAAGTAGATTTAATTTTAAAACCATTATTACTTAGAGAAAATGCTAAAAAACAAGCTCAACAATTAACTAAACACCATCCAGGATGGTGGGCTTGTAAAACTTTTGATGTGATTCATAACTCTATAAGCAATATTGATAGAGGAATTTTTAGTATATATTTTTTTAATATAGTTGAAGTACAAAGAGGAGAAGCTGTATTTCAGGCAGCTGGTGTGCCACATGCTTACTTAGAAGGTCAAAATATAGAACTAATGGCAAATAGTGATAATGTATTGCGTGGTGGCCTTACTCCAAAACATGTAGATGTACCAGAACTTTTAAAACACACTATTTTTGAGCCTGTAGTTCCTAATATAATGCAAGGCAATCTAATAAATAATTTTGAAAGAAATTACACTTGCCCTGTGCCAGATTTTGATATAAGTTTAATCAAAATGAACACAAATGATGTGTTTAACACTAAAGCCATATCTCCAGAAATTATTATAAATGTTGAAGGAACTGTAGATATTACCTTTAACCAATCTAACTTAACTTTAAAAAAAGGGGAGGTTTGCTTTATCCAACCCAAGACAGATTATACATTAAAAGTTGAAGCTGGCAATGTAGAATTGTATAAAGCTTTTGTTACTTAATTTATAAATTCAAAAAAAACTTAATCCAAAAAATGAAAAAATCCTATGTACTTATTATTCTACTATTTATTTTTAAAATCGGCTCGAGCCAAAAAATTGTAAAGTTTAAAGGAATGCAGCACGAAGTTTCGAGCTTAGTATTAAGCAAAGAACAATATCAATCCTTAAAACTTTATGTACAAAAAATAGCTGGCATTCTGCCAAAAGATACTTTGTGTATTTGGTTTCATTACAATCATAGCAATTGTTGGCAAAGTTGGGATTACATGCACACCAACAAAGAAGCTACAGATTGGGCAAATCATATTAATAAACAGTTTGAAAAACATCTTCAAAAGCATACATCAACAACCATAGTTCAAACAAGAGCAATGGGCAACAATGCCAACAAAATGGTGATGGCAAACCCCAATGTTTTTTTTGACACAGATAGAACAATTGAAAACTTATTTTTTAAAACACCCAAAAACTGCAGTAGTAGTGTAATTATTTATCCTGATAGAAGTTGCTTAATAATAAACGATGACCCTCATTATGATTTTTTATATGCCACCAAAAAATTGTTGCAGTAGTATTAGGGGTGGCAAAGTCAGAAGCCTTCATAAAGGTTTTTTATTGTATTTATATACAAAAAAACTTTCCTAATAGTCAAATTCCTTATTTTACGTCCACAAAAAAAACTAACATGGCTTTAAGTAGATTTTGGTTGGTAATTATCATTGGTTCTGTTTCTTATATTTTGGCATTATTATTTAGTGGTAATTATTATAGCATTGAGTTTAGTGTAAATGGTAAAAAAGATGACCCAATTTTACGTAAAGAAATGTATGTAAAAGATGCCCCAGCATTTATTGTAGATACTTTAAAAAAAGCTAAAGACAAAAAATATGCTGTTGGTAAAGACACTTTATATACCCTTGACAATACTATTGTAAAATTTCATGTAGGTAAGCAACCAACAGATGGTATTTTGCCCACTTGCAAAAACACTATTTTCGATTTATTACTTCCCCTAATTGCCTATCTTTCTTTCTTTTGTGGCATTTTACAATTACTTATAGATAGCGGTGCTTCGGAAAAATTAGCAAAATTTTTAAGTCCGGTTTTTGTGAAAGTATTCCCCGAAATTCCAAAAAATCACCCTTCTATTTCCTACATGATGCTCAATTTTGCTGCAAATTTTTTAGGTTTAGATAGTGCAGCCACACCATTTGGTTTAAAAGCAATGGAAAGCCTGCAAGAACTAAATCCAGATAAAGAAAAAGCAAGCAACAGCCAAATTATGTTTATGTGCTTGCATGCTGCTGGACTTACCTTAATTCCTACCTCAATTATTGGTTACAGAGCAGCTCAAAGTGCAGCCAACCCTGCCGATGTTATGTTGCCTTGTATTATTACTTCATTCATAGGCACCATTGCTGCACTAATAATTGTTGGTATTCGTCAAAAAATTAACTTACTAAATGTTACTTTAATTTCTTCCATTGGTTTAGTTATTGGTATAATTAGTGGATTGTTATGGTACATCACTAGTTTGGATTTGATTAATAAAAATCATTTCACCAACAACATTTCAAATGTATTGTTGCTAGGTATCATTTTTAGTATTTTGTTGTATAGTTTCATTCGAGAAAAACATTTTACGGCTCAAGGCAAAAACATTTTTGCTTCATTTGTTGAGGGGGCTTATGGTGGTTTAAAAACAGGACAAACTATTTTTCCTTACATACTAGGAATGCTAGTAGCTATTAGTTTATTTAGAAACAGTGGCGTTTTTGAAATTTTAGCAAACCTAATGGCAAAAGGCTTTTTAGCTCTTGGGGTAAGCAAAGAAGTGGTGGATGCTTTACCAATTGCTATCCTTCGTCCATTTAATGCAGCAGGTAGTAGAGGATTTTTAATAGATGCCATGCGTACTTATGGAGCAGATAGTTTTACTGGCAGGTTAGCTTGTGTTTTTCAGTGTGCAGCAGAAACTACATTTTACGTGATTGCAGTTTATTTTGGAAGCATTAAAGTTAAAAATACAAGATATACTTTGGGTACAATGTTATTGGTAGATTTGATTTGCGTTTTTGCAGCCATATTTTTGTGTTTGTTGTTTTTTTAATTCAAGTTTTTTATTAATTTGAAGAACAAGATTGTCTTGTTATCATACAAACATTTTGTAGTTTTGGGTTAACTTGTTTCCTTTTTTTGAAGTTGCTAATTGATTTTTTAAACAATCAATTAAACAAAAAAAGCTGCGAAAAGCAGCTTAAAAAGTGGAGAATAGCGGGGTCGAACCGCTGACCTCTTGCATGCCATGCAAACGCTCTACCAACTGAGCTAATTCCCCTTTAATGTGTGCGAATATAAAAGCATTATTACTTTCTTAAAAAATATTTTAAAAAAAAATTATACTAATACATGTTATCCTATAAACTAGTTGTATAATTGTAACATATTTTCAATCAAATATATTTTACGATTATGGGTACTATGAACTTGTCAAAAAAAGTAGTTGCAGTAATTTTAGGTGGTGGAGCTGGATCGAGATTATATCCTCTTACAGCATCAAGAAGCAAACCTGCTGTTCCAGTAGCTGGTAAATATCGATTAGTAGATATTCCTATTAGCAATTGCATGAACAGTAACATCAATAGAATGTTTGTACTTACACAATTCAACTCTGCTTCACTAAATAAACATATAAAAAACACTTACCATTTCAGTGCATTTAGTACTGGTTTTGTAGATATTCTTGCAGCAGAACAAACTCCAGATAATCCAGGTTGGTTTCAAGGAACTGCAGATGCTGTAAGGCAATCTTTGCGTCACATTAGCAACTTAGAATATGAATATATTTTAATTTTAAGTGGCGACCAACTTTATCAAATGGATTTTAGTGAAATGATTGCTGCCCATAAAGCCAATGGCAGTGATATTTCTATTGCAACCATTCCTGTTGCAGAAAGAGACGCTCCAGAATTTGGTATTTTAAAGGCGGATGAACAAAATAAAATCACTTCATTTATTGAAAAACCAAAGAAAGATATTTTACCAGAATGGACTAGTGAAACAGGAGAAGCTATGGCCAAAGAAGGTAGAATTTATCTTGCCTCTATGGGTATTTATGTATTTAACAAAAAAGTTTTAAACGAACTTTTAAAAGATCATTACCCAAATGCTACAGATTTTGGAAAAGAAATTATGCCAAACAGCATCACCAACTATAACGTAAGTAGCTATCAATACAATGGTTATTGGACAGATATTGGTAATATTCATAGCTTTTTTGAAGCCAATTTAGAGTTAACAGATGACATTCCTAAATTTAACTTGTTTGATAATAGCAACACTATTTATACAAGGGCAAGAATGCTTCCTCCTGCAAAAATTAGTGGTACAACTTTAGAAAAAACATTAATTGCTGAAGGCTCAATTATAAATGCTAGTAGATTGGAACAATGTGTTGCTGGTATTAGAAGCAGAATTGGATTAGGTACTACTGTTGTAAATAGTTATATCATGGGTAATGATTACTACGAAACTTTAGACGAAATGCAAGAACATGCCAAAAAAGGAATGCCATTAATTGGTATTGGTGAAAGATGCTATATAAAAAATGCCATTATTGATAAAAATTGTAGAATTGGTAATGATGTAAGAATTAATGGTGGAAGTCATTTAGAAAGCATCGATCATCAATTATATACTGTAAAAGATGGAATAGTAGTTATTAAAAAAGGAGCTGTTTTACACAATGGATTTGTAATTTAAACTCTTGGAAATATTTGTTAAAACTCAATCTCAACTTAATGAGATTGAGTTTTTTTTATGTTTAATTTTTTTTGTAACTTAATTTGCAACACATGCAAAAAAAATCATCCATAGTTTTAGGAATAGATCCAGGTACAAACGTTATGGGATATGCCTTACTTAAAACCCAAGGTAATGTATGTACTGTTTTGAAAATGGATGTTTTAAAAATGAGTAGTGAAAAAGATATTTACAAAAGGCTTGAAAAAATACATAGTACAATTGTAGAACTTATAAAACTTTACCAACCAAAAACATTTGCAATTGAGGCTCCTTTTTTTGGCAAAAACGTGCAAAGTATGCTTAAACTTGGGCGTGCACAAGGTGTTGCCATCGCTGCTGCAATTCAAGGAAATTTAGAAGTAACTGAATATTCACCCAAAAAAGTAAAACAAAGTATTACTGGTAATGGAAATGCTAGTAAAGAGCAGGTTTGGTATATGCTACAAAAAGTATTAAACATTGCAGAAAAGCCAGAATATTTTGATGCAACCGATGCTTTAGCTGTTGCTTTATGCCACCATTATCAATTAACAAGCCCCATTTTTTCAAACAAAAAAAACCTTAAAGGTTGGGAAGATTTTATTATAAAAAACCCAGACAAAGTAAAAGTTAAGTAATTTATGACTAACACAAATAAAACATACAATTATGTGGTTGAATTAAAACATAAATCAACTAAACACATTACTATCATTGGTTTATTGTTGCTATTTTTTGTGTTTATGTTGTTTGTTTCTTTTGTTTATCAAAAACTAAGTTTAGGAGCTTTTGAAAACATGATTAGTTACCCTAAAATGTTACTTGCCGTAATTGCTGGATCATTAAGTATACTAACTTTTATTTATAGGTATTTAAAGTATAAAAATGGAGAAAAACTCTTTTTATTTTGGCCAATTGCTTTAGCCTCTTTTATGTGGCTCAGTATTCCAAAAATGGAATGGCTGATTGTTTTGTATATTGTCATTGCCTATTTAGATAAACCTTTAAAAGTTTCACCAGAATATGGTTTTGATGAAATAGGAATAACTTTTAACTCTTTTCCAGAAAAAAAATATAGTTGGTACGAAATTGCTAATGTTGTTGTAAAATTTGGAATGTTGTCTATTGACTTCCATAACAACAAAATCATTCAATCTGAAATTAGTGAGGATATTAGTTTACCCCTTGAGAAAGAATTTAACGAATTTTGTAAGTATCAAATTAATAAGGCGACCTCGTCTAATTTATAAATGTCTCAAATCTTTGGACTTATCTTTACCCTCAAGAGTCCTAAAAAAAATTAATACTTTCTCTAAATCCTCTTCCATATTATTTGTTGTAAAAAATGGTGATGATACTTTTAGAGTTTTGTTTTTAAAATCAAAACCTGTCATTACAATTGGTACATTAGCTTGCTTTGCAATAAAGTAGAATCCAGTTTTTAAGGCTTCCACTTTTTTACGAGTTCCTTCGGGAGAAAGGGCTAATAAAAAATTAGAATTGGAGTTGAATTTGTCCACTACTTGTTCTACTACATTTTTTTTGCTAAATCTATCAACTGGAGTTCCACCTAGCCAATAAAAAAGCCATCCAAAAGGTGGTTTAAATAACTCTTTTTTTCCTAAAAATTTGGCAGCTTCAATTTTCATAATGCTTCTATATGCTAAGCCAATTATAAAATCCCAACTACTGGTATGTGGCCCAACAACTATTACTGCTTTGTTTACATGCTCAGGAAATAAAACGTTAGTATCCCAACCTAAAATCTTTAAAAAAAACTTCCAAAACTTTCTCATAAGCTTTAATTAGAAGTTTTTTTAGGCAATTCAGCTTTTGGTTTTGCTTGTGGCTTTGTAGCAGGATTTGTAGGCACTATTTCTTTTGGTTTAGTAGGCAAAGGAGTTATTGGTTTATCTGGTGAAGGTGCTAGTGGTACAATATTTTTATTGTCATCTTTACCTTCAGTTAATTCACTTTCAGCCTTAATATCGTCTGCTGGTTTTTCTCCAGTTCCATAATCAAAAGTTGCCCCATTTACTTCATCTTCTACAGGAACAGCATTGTTTGGCAAATTACTCCAATTATCTCCATAAATAGGTTCATTATTTAAAGATTCTGGCCTAACAAATGTGAGGCTGGGGTCAATTCCAACAATACTTTTATCAGCCAAAACTTTTTCGTAAAAATAAGCCCAAATTGGCATGGCAGCTCTTGCACCTTGCCCATCTAAACTAGCTTTAGGAAATCGTATAAATTGATCATCACAACCAACCCAAGAGCCAGCTAACAATTGTGGTGTGTAGCCTACAAACCAAGCATCTGTATTATCATTTGTAGTACCTGTTTTGCCTGCAACTTCGCCATTAATACTAAAACTTAATTTAAGATTGCGAGCAGTTCCATGCTCTACAACATTTTTCATCATGTTTATTACATGATAACTTGCTACCTCACTAATCACTTCTTTACGCACTGGACTAAAAACTTCTAATGGATTTCCATTTCTATCTTCAATTCTTGTAATAAATATGGGTTTAACATTAAACCCTCTACCAGGTAACATAGTATAAGCATGCATTAACTCGTAAAGGCTAATTTCACAAGCACCTAAGGCAATACTGGGGTTTGGCATTATCTTTTTTTCGAGTCCACACTTATTATTTAAAAAATCAACAAACATTTTGGCACCATTATTCCCTGTATTATCAAGTTGCTTCATTATATATGCTGTTGCACAATTTTTACTTAAAGTAAGAGCACGCTCCATGGTCATAGAGCCTCCACTACAGGTTCTTGAGGTTGCAGGCACTAAACCATAACCACTAAAATTTTGCTGCACATCTTGAACTATGCTGCTAGGAGTTAGTCCACTTTGTTCAATTGCTAAACTATACAATAATGGTTTTATTGTACTACCAACTTGCCTTCCTGTATTAGCATTTACGTGATCGTACTTAAAAGTTTTAAAATCAATACCTCCTACCCAAGCTCTCACTTCTCCTGTTGTAGGATCCATTGCCATAAATGCCGATTGAAGCATTTGTCTGCAATATTTAACTGAATCAACTGGAGACATTATTGTATCTTTTTCCCTTTTGCTATTCCAAGCAAAAATTTTCATGGGCACTTTATTGTTGAATGTTTTTCGTGCATCTTCATCGCTCATTTCAGCATCTTTGCAAGCACGCCATCTGCCACTTTGTTTAATTCCTGCTTCAATTACATTTTCAAATCCTCTCCAAATACTGCCATCTTTTATATTGGATTGTTGATTCAACAATTTTTGCATTACACTCAAGTGTTTTGCTACGGCTTCCTCAGCATAAATTTGCATTTTTGGATTTATAGTAGTATAAATTTTTAAGCCATCTTTATATAAATTATAGTTTTCTCCATTAGGTTTTTCATGCTTATTGCACCAATCTTTCAATTCTTCAGCTAGTACACTTCTAAAATAGGGGCCAATACCTGTTGTTTCATCTAGTTTTTTATAATTACTTAGGTCGTTAGGAATGCTTTTTAAAGAATCGTTTTGCTTATCGGTTAAAAATTTGTTTCTCTTCATTTGATCTAAAACCAAATTTCTTCTTTCCAATGCCGATTTAGGCTTGGTTCTTGGATTATACAATCCAGGTCCATTAACCATTCCAACTAGCATGGCAGCTTCCTGAACGCTTAATCTGTCGGGTTCTTTTTGATAAAAAGTTTTAGCAGCATTTCTTATTCCAAATACATGATCACTGTATTCAACAGTATTTAAATACAGAGCTAAAATTTCTTCTTTTGTAAAATTTTTTTCGAGTTTTACAGCTATAATACTTTCTTTAATTTTTTGAATAACACGGAGTATAAAATTTTTAGTTGCCCAGTTTTCTGTAAACAAATTTTTTGCAGTTTGCATAGTTATAGTACTGGCTCCCCCATCTGTGCCTAAGCCTTTTGCTGCACGGCCTAAACTTCTAAGATCAATACCACTGTGTTCATAAAAACGTTCATCTTCTGTTGCTACTAAAGCATTAATTACATTTGGGCTAATGTCTTTATAATCTACATTTACTCTGTCTTGCAAAAAATATTTCCCCATCATACTACCATCTTGAGCATACACTTGGCTAGATAGGGAAGCTGTTGGGTTTTGAATATCATCTATCGATGGCATTTTGCCAAAAACGCCCCAATTACAAAGCATTAAAAAAAGAATAAACCCAAGAAAACCTCCAAAAAAAAGTTTCCAAAAATATTTAACTGTTTTATGCATAATATTTCAGTATTAGAAGAAAAAAGCGATACAAAAGTAAACTTTAATGGTATCGCTTTTTAAAACAAATGTAATTGATGAATTATTAAATTTTGTAAAGCAATTTCTAAAATTTATCAGGGAAAACTGCTTTAATAAACGCTTTATAACTTTCAGCTTCTTTACTAGTTTTTATTAACTCTATATTGCTATTATTAACCAATGTATAATGGTATTTATCGCTAGTTATCCATGGAATAATTCTACCACTTTGTGGTCGAGTAATATCAATGTAATTTAATGCTGCTGCAGCATTTTCAAATGGTCCTTGTAAAATTATAGTTGTACTATCGTTTAACGCAAAATTGCTAATTCCTATTTGCAAGTTGTAGTGTTTTTGCTTGTTAAATCTATTAAATGCCCCTTTTGCTTCGTTAACAAACATATAGTCAACCTTGGTTAGAATTACAGCAACAAAATGCTCTTCATCAGGTTTAAATGTAAATCCCTTTTTTTCTACTATTGTAATAGGTTTGTCCAAAATTTTATCAATAGTTTTAAATTCTGTTTTGGTTTCATTTTTTAAAATTTCGGCTTTAGATGTGTCTCTTTTAGTTTTTACCATTTCGTTTTCAACCAAATCAATTCTTTTTTCTGCAATTTCTTCTTTCTTTTCAATTTCAAGATTTGTAAGATAGGTTTCAATTTCTTTTCTTCGTTTCAAAACATCTATCATTGTTAAAGCTTTTTCTTTAAAAGCAATATCATTAGTGCTGCTTGCAATGAAATTTAATCTTTGGATGGCTGTGCTATCTTCATTTTGTTTGATATAATAAATGGCTTCAATGTATGATAATTGAGGTGTCCAATATTTATCTCCAAAAATTTTATCTGCTTTGTTTTTTGCTTGTATTGCTTCGCTAAACTTTCCTTCTAAAAAGCTATTATAAATGGAAGTATAAGTTGTAGAAGCTTCTTGCTCTTTTATATCTATTATTTTACCTTGCAGTTGATCCAAATATTTGCTTTCTCCAAATACTTCTTTTAGTTTATTTGCAGCAAGTGCACTTTTAGCTTCTTTTCCTAATTTTCTATAGCAATAACTTTGATTAAACAACACTTCTTCGTAATATTTATTGCTTGGAAAACGTTTCAACAAACTATCGTAAACATTAATAGCAGCTTGAAACTCTTCTAATTTCTTTGTAAATATATTTCCATTGTTATAATAGCTTTCAAGCATTAAACTATCACAAATTTTTTTCTTATCATCTGTGAAAGGTATGTTTAAATACATGCTTTCTGGAGTAATCTCAATTTCTTGTTTGGAATCTAAATTGCCAGCATCCATATCATTCTTTTTCTCATTATTTTCTGGCATATCAGGATTACCCATAGCCATTGGTGCATTACCAGAAATTGAGTTACCATTAAATCCCTCCTCCCCTTTACTATTTGATCCTTTTTTGTTTGTAGCGTTTGTAGTTATTTGATTTGCAACAACACTACTTCTATTCCAATTATCTACATTTGGTCTATTGCCCCATTTTGCTTTAAATTCTTTGCTACCTTGTTGTTTAGCATTGGCATTTGAAAAGTAAAATTCGCCTGCTTTTAAGGTAGTTGCACTGCTAAATAATGTTGTTGAAGCTGCACTAGAAGTTGTACCAAATTCATTTCCAAAATCAAAATTGGTAGCTGCTTCCTTTTCGCCTTTATCTTTTTTATACTGTTTGTAAATTTTCTTAATGATAGCATTTATTTCTTTGGTTGGCAGTTTAGCAATTGCCAATAAACTATCTTGCTGAAAAATGGTTTTATAGTTTTCAATTATTTTTTTAAGTTCAGGTTTTCTAAAATTAATTACCGTTAGCTCAGTACTATCAAGACCAGAATTGTTGGTACTATCGTAAAAATTTGCAGCCTGAACAAAATTTTTAAAATCATAATGTGCTGAGGCTAAGGCATAAAAACTTTTGTTTTTTTGGGTAGGATTATCAACACTGGTTTGTGTACTTTTTAAAAAATCGGCAATTGCTTGTTGATAATTTTTATCTTTTTGATTTATTAACCCTGCCGTGTAATAAATAATATCTCTGTAAGTTTCGTAACGTTCTTTTTTTGCTAGTTTATAAAGTTCATCCAAGTTATTTTTAGAGAAATCTTGCTTTTCATTTTTAGAAACAACTCCAGCCATATTTAGCCTAGCATAAACTTCCATAAGGGGATCAACGCTATGTTTTATGGCTAACTCGTACATTTTACTTGCATCTACTGCATTACCTGCTTTTTGATATAACTGACCAGCTAAAAACTCCCACCTTGCTTTTTCTTTTTTATTGCTAGCATTGGCTAAACTTTTTGTTAAATAATATGCTGCGGTATCGTATTTCTTTAGTTGATAATTATTTAAAGCAATCAACTCAAACATTTGAGTATGTAACCTTTTTGGAAAAATTGGATCACTTTTTAAAAGCATTAATAATCCTGTAGCCTTATCTGTTTCTCCTGCTTCTAAATAAGTACGAGCCATCCATAGAAAAGCATCGTTTCTTTTAATTGGCTTCTGAGTTAGTTTTGTAAAAAAACTTCTATCTTTTTCGTTTGTACTTACTGTAAAAATACCATTGGTATTGCTGGCATTACTACCAATTGGAATATCATAGCCATCATCTTTTACAGCATAAATATAATTTAGATATTTAAACACTTGTTGGGCACTATCAAAATCTTTTCTAAACATAAGAGCCTTGCCCAATATCAAATACATATCATCTACCCAGTCGCTTCTTAAATCGTGTAACAAAATTCCTGCTGTAGATTTATAAATCACACTATCTAATTCTTGTGCATTTTGTGCAGTTGCATCTAAGGTGTAATTGTAAAATGGTAAAAGTTGAGTGTAGTTGTCAGTAAATTGAGATTTTGCTTTTTCAATTACTTCGTTTAATCTTAAATTGGCATTATAATAATAATTGTAATGTGTATACAGATTATTGAAAAATCGTTTGGTGACACCAAATTTTTTGTCGCCAGTTTTTTCAGCAGCCAATTTTCTATCCTTATTTTTTTCTGATTTATCTTTTTCTAAATCTATAGTTGTATTTGGCTGAGCCATTACCTCGAAAGACAGTATAAGAGCAAAAAATACAAAAGCGGTATGTTTAAATAATGTTGTCATAAATACTTGCTACACATTTTTGGTGTATATAATGCTGCAACAATAAGTTACATTTTACGTTTTAAAAAAATATCCATTCTTTGTGTAAAGAAAAGATGATGCAAGTATAATTATTACATAGGCATTTTAAAAAGATGCTTACCTTTATTTTTTAGTAATACAAAAATAGTGGAAAATAATACAATAAAAAGATTAAGAAATAGATACAGATTGGTTGTAATGAACGATGATAGTTTTGAAGAAGTGATAACTTTTAAACTTAGCAGGATTAGTGTATATATAACATTGAGTGTAATTTTTATATTTATGGTACTTTTTACTACTATCCTATTGGCATTTACTCCTCTAAAATATTATATCCCAGGATATGGAAATAAAAGAAGTAAAACAGAATTACAAATACTAAAAATAAAAACAGATAGTCTTGAAATGGCTTTAAAAAACAAAGAACAATATTTAGATGGCCTCAAAAAAGTATTAACTGGCAATACACCCACAATAAAAGATACCTCAGTTCTAAAAATTGAAAACATTTCAGATAAAGACTAATGAATACAGTAAACCCTTGGACCATAACTGATACACAATTGGTGTACACCAACAATTGGATTGAAGTTATACATCACAATGTAATTAATGGAAGCGGTAACAAAGGCATTTATGGTAAAGTGCATTTTAAAAATATTGCTATTGGAATTATACCTATTGATAATGAAAATAACACTTGGCTAGTAGGGCAATACAGATTTCCATTAAATACCTATAGTTGGGAAATTCCAGAAGGTGGCTGCCCACTAAACCAACAACCAATTGAAGCTGCTAAAAGAGAGTTATTAGAAGAAACTGGTTTGGTTGCCCAAGAATGGACAGAAATACTACAAATGCATTTATCTAACAGTGTAAGCGATGAGTTGGCCATTGTTTTTATTGCCAAAAACTTAATACAACAACAACCACAACCAGAAGATACAGAGCAACTTACTTTAAAAAAATTACCATTAAATAGTGCATTTAAAATGGTTGAAACTGGTGAAATTACAGATGCAATAAGTGTTGCAGCATTACAAAAGCTAGAGCTCATGGAACTGAAAGCAAGGACTAACAATTTGTGATTACAAAATGAAACTTTGGTTGAGTTGGTG
>JBMLOQ010000038.1:30290-37541 GCA_049242885.1 Chitinophagaceae bacterium | reverse complement strand
TTGAAATACTCTTTCGTCTGCTCCAAGTCCACTGAAAATATAAATATGATTGCTCAAGTTCTGTTAAGTTTGGTGGTCATCTAAATTTGCAGGCAACGTTAGTATATACGCATCAGAGCATCAAGTAAAGTTTTGTATCTAATTCAAAATCATATAGATAGATAAAAACTGTGATAACCATTGAAGTGCGACAATACAATTTATAGGTAAGTTTTATTTTATTTTTTAAAGAATATTTGTTGCTTTTTTTGATAAAACGTATCACTAAATAGAATGAATTTGGTGCCTTGTGGTAATTAATTATCTTCTGATTTTTATAATGCTCCGCCAGGTGAGTCACATATTTTCACCTGTAATTGTTCGTAAATTTTAGGCAATTTAAGTGTTTCATCTTTATGCACAAAATTATTCTTTAGAATTATTTTTTAACTTCCAAAATACTATTGTCAATCCTATTAAAAACAAACAACTTGATATTATTTCGGCTTGTGTTGGCTTTATAAATCCTAAATCATAAATTGTATTTACTCTTATCTTTTCTACTAAAAATCTTTCTAACCCATTTAGCATTAAATAAATTCCAAACAACACTCCTGCTGTTTTTATTTTATTTCTTAACAATAATAAAAGTCCAAAAAATATAGTACATACTAAAGTTTCATAAAATGGTGTTGGGAAAACTGGCATTGGCAACGCATTGCAATAATTACCTTTACAATTTGCCATCGCTACTCCATCACTTATTACATTATTGGGATAGTTGTAAGCAAACATCCAATTTGGCAAACCCAAAATAGGCTTTACTGCCACATGCTCTATGCTATCTATACTGGTTTTAAAATGGTGTGCATAGTATGCTTGATTGCTTATTAATGCATCGGTAAATTGTTGTTTAGTTTGAACTAAAACTGGTTTGTAAGTTGCTGCATCTGTAATAAATGCACTGTTTAAAATTCCCCAATCTCCATCTCCACTTACCTGACATCCTATTCGCCCTATGGCATAAGCTATCATCATGGTTGGTGCAAAACAATCGGCCATATGCCAAAATGCAATATTGTTTTTTTTGGCATAGTAACTTATTGCAATTGTTGCACAAATTAATCCTCCATAAAATGTTAGCCCACTAAATGATATTAATGATCCTATGGGGTCGGTTATAAACTCATTCCAATTTTCTAAGTTATGAAACAACTTAGCCCCCAAAAAACCAAATAATGCAGCAAAAATTACAATATCTCCTACCCTATCGCTTGGCCAAATTCTTACAACTCTTTCTTCGGGTTTATCGAGTTTTAATTTATTAAATTCATACCACTTTAAACCTGTTGCCAATCCTCCAAATATTAACCCAAATAACACATTTCCTTGCCCACTTAATATAAAATCTTGTGGATTGTCTAATGCGTTTGGGGTAAATAAAACGCCTAATATTTTAAATCCAAATAAAAAACCTAGCAAAAAATTTATCACCAACTCTCCTATGCTTGCTGGTTTTCCTAGTACTATAGTTTTATTGGTAAATTGTAATAACCCCGCTGCTTCTTTTCGTTTTAACTCTTTTGTTAATACCCAAGCTGATATGATGAACGATAACGCTACAAAGGTTCCAAAACTGTTGAATATTTTTAAGAAATTAAGCTCTACGTTAAAAATATCTTTAAAGAAATAATATAAATTTGGATACATGCTTTTATTTAAAATTTATGATTTAGTGTTTTTATTTTTTTAAACTAAAATAATTGTGATTTCTGATTTTGAATACTTTTTGTTAAATAAATTAACTGTTTAACTTTTGTATTTAAATGTGTATTATTAACTATTTCAACGCTACAAAACTCATTTTCCACTTAATGTTTTTGTTTTTTTCTATTCCTTCTTTTTTTATGAATAATAATTTATAATAATCCCCTTTTGCCCAACTATCTATAAAATTATTGTAGTATTTACTTCCTGGATTTCCATTTTGTCCGCCAGGATAAATTCCATAAGCTTCTACTTCCTCTGTTAAATGAACAATCATTCTCCAACTTGGACCATGATTGCTTGATGTGGCATTAATACAGTGCGTTCCACCTCCCATATTTATGTTCATTTTATTTAGATATGGAATATTTAATAAATGCTTTACATAAGTATCCTTGTACATACCCCAACTGGCTTTTTTATTTGCCAAAAGCTCACGGTATTTTTTTGCTGCTTGCTTGAAAGATTCTGTAATACAATCGGACAAATTTTCTTTTTTATCGTCAGTAAAAAAATTATCGTAAAACCTATAATTACTATCACGTTGCATCGTTTCTAGTAGCACACTTTCTTCTGGCCAAGGCATATAGTTGATCCATTTACTCATCCAAAAATTATCATCATATATATAATGTTCTACACTATCCCACCATAGTTTAAATATTGTTGCCCCATTTTCTTTTGCATCGTTGTTGAAATTCCAACTACTTACTGTTTCTAATACATTAACTTCATTATTACTTAATTCATTTCGATTTAAATTGCCTAACAATACTGGCATGGCTAATTTAGCAAAAACATTGAAATTATCGGTTTGCAAAGTTTTCATATCATCAACAGTAACGCTTGACATTGCATTTAGCTTTTGATTGATTATATACCCTCTGTATGGTGGAAAATTACCCACTCTGCCTAAGTAATATTTATAAGCACTATCCACACTTTGCTGATTGGCACTACTTACAAAACCTCTTGCTGGAGCGTGCATAGTTGGGTTTTCATGAAATGGTATAAATCCTTGCCACATAAATGTGCTGTCTATCCCTGGCATTACAAAATCCCCTTGTCTATCCCATTTTGCGATAAACTTTCCTTGTTGGGTAATGGCCACATCACCTCTTTGTGATGCAAATACAAAATTTTGACCTGGGCATTCAAAAGTGCTTATGGCATCTCTATAATCACTATAGTTTTTAGATTTATTTAGTTTAATAAAAGTCATTAACTCATTACTAGCATCGTGGGCTGTCCATCTTACTGAATAGTATTTTTGACTTTCATTTTTTGCTTGATATTTTTTATCGTACATCACTAAACCAAAATCGGTGATTGCAATTTGCTCCACTACGTCGGCACTGTCTCTTACTTTAATTTTCTCTGTACGCATTTCAGCAGCTTTCCAGTTTCCATCAAATAAATATTCTTTCATGGAACTGTCTTTAAACTTCAGTTCGTAATAATCTTTTACATCACGTCCACTATTGGTTACACCCCATGCAATACTATCGTTAAAACCTATAATCACTGCTGGTGAACCAGGAAAACTTGCTCCATAAGTACTATACTCTGGTGTTGTAATTTGTACTTCGTACCACAAAGAAGGAAGATTTAATCCAAGATGTGGATCGTTGCACAAAATAGCTTTTTTACTTTTGGTTTTGCTGCTATCTACCGCCCAATTATTGCTTCCATTGTTTTTGTTTGGAATAAATGGACGATCAGTAATAAAGGTATCTATACTTTTTAAATAACCACTATCAAAGTTCCAAGGCATTTTTATGTTAACACTTGGTTTTTCAAACACTGTTCCCTTTGGAATAATGGGGTCTAAAGTGTCTTGACGATTTGGAAATAACTTATTAAAATCTTCATATCCTAAAAACGTTTTAGCATTCTGATACATAATATCATCACCACCTCCAGATAAATCGTAACTCATAAACTTTAAAAACAAGCAAGTTTTAAGGTTTGTCCACGGCTCGGGCTTGTAATTTAAAATTTTATATTCGAGTGGAAAATCATGTTCTTTTAAAGTTGCCAAATAGCTATTTACTCCAGCTGTGTAGGCATCTAAACTTTTCTTCATTTCAATATCTTGTTGCATAAACTCCAAAGCGTTTTCTGCTCCAAAGGTCATTCCTAATCGTCTAAAATACCTATCAATACTTAATCCTTTGGTGCCCACAATTTCACTAAGTCTTCCACCTGCTACATGAGTTTGAAATTCCATTTGAAATAATCGAAATTTTGCGTGCAAATATCCTTGTACAAAATAGGCATCATTGCTTGTTTGAGCATAGATATGAGGCACTAATCTATCATCAAAATATACTTCGGCATTGGCATTTACACCTTTTAAACTAAGTGTTTCGTTGAAAGATTTGTTTACAGGTTCGGCATTTTTCCAAAAACCTTGCTGAGGATGCAAAAACATTCCAAGTTTTGGGGTTTTGTTTCCTGCCAAAGGCAGTTGAACATTAAAAATATATACCAAAACAAAGGTTATTGTAGCCGATAGAATAAAATGAAAATATTTCATGCAGTGCTATTAATGCAATATAAAATTAAATGATTAATTAATATAATAATCTATTGCTATGCAAAGTAAGTTGGTTGCGTTGTATTAAAACAAATTATTAATTGTATTTTTTAGTTGTAGATGAACTTTTTTAAGTGAAAACTTGTTATTAAAATAAAATTTGTAAATAGGTGCATACCCTTAGTTTTGCACCACAAAAAAATAACGAATGGCAGTATTAGTAAATAAAGATTCTAAAATAATAGTACAAGGATTTACAGGCACTGAAGGAAGTTTTCATGCTAGTCAAATGATAGAATATGGCACACAGGTTGTAGGTGGCGTAACACCAAACAAAGGTGGAACTATGCATTTAGATCGTCCAGTATTTAACACAGTTGCAGATGCAGTTAAAGCCACTGGAGCTAACGTTAGTATTATTTTTGTACCTCCTGCTTTTGCAGCAGATGCAATAATGGAAGCTGCAGAAGCTGGTATTGCATTGGTTGTTTGTATTACCGAAGGTATTCCAGTACAAGATATGGTAAAAGTTAAAAACTATTTACAAGGCTCAAGCACAAGATTAATTGGTCCAAATTGCCCAGGTGTAATTACTGCTGAAGAAGCAAAAGTTGGTATTATGCCAGGCTTTATTTTTAAAAAAGGACGTATTGGTATTGTAAGCAAAAGTGGAACTTTAACTTACGAAGCTGCTGACCAAGCTGTAAAAGCAGGACTTGGAATAAGCACTGCAATTGGTATTGGTGGGGATCCAATAATTGGAACACCAACAGTTGAAGCAGTAAAACTTTTAATGAACGACCCAGAAACTGATGGTATAATAATGATAGGTGAAATTGGTGGTAGCATGGAAGCTGATGCTGCTAAATGGATAAGAGATAATAAAACTAAGCCTGTAGTAGGGTTTATTGCTGGGCAAACTGCTCCTCCAGGTCGTAGAATGGGACATGCTGGTGCAATTGTTGGTGGTGCAGATGATACTGCTGCTGCAAAAATGAAAATTATGGCAGAATGTGGTATACATGTTGTTGCTAGCCCTGCTGATATTGGAAAAACCATGGCTGAAGCGTTGAAAAAATAAAATTAGCTAATTAGGCAAAGTGCTAACACGTGCTAGTTAATAATAGTAATTATAAGTGAACTGCTGAGTAATTTTTGAGAAAATTATTTAGCAGTTTTTTTTATACAATTTTTAAATGAAATATAAACTCTTATTTTTTGCAGTAGTATTTATATGTTGTTCTTTTTGCAAAGCCCAAACTACTTTGCAAATTGTTAAAGGAACTAAAACTGAAATTACCTACAAGCAAGGCCAACAAATTTCTGTGGTGAATAGAGATGGCATTACTAACACTGGACTAATTTATTTAGTTACTCAAGATAGTTTATATCTTAACAACTATACTACCAATATTGCCATAAAAGACATTGTAAAAATTCTTCCTTTTTTTAAACCAAATTTTGATTCTTACAAACCATCTGGCTTTAAAGAATGGTTTGTAGGTGTGTACATGAGCCTTATGGCTATTTTTAGCTTAAGTTATGCCGAACTTAGAGATATGTGGCTACCAAATAGTATTGATGATAGAAATTTAACACAAAAAGAAAGACGTTTAAGGCGTAAAACTTTTAATATTGGTGGAAAGTATAAGCTAGTCGCTAGTCTTTAGTAGATAGTAATTAGTAGAAAGTTATTTTAAATAAGAAATAAGAAATCGTAAATCTTTAAATATCAGACACTTGTACAATTAAAAACTTGAGATAGTTGGTATTCTCTAAACCCCAAATGATAGGATGATCACTACTTTGACAATTAAAATACACTTGCCTTATCTTTTTTCTTGCATCTTTAGCTGCTAATTGAATGGTATGTAAAAACAAATCAGGTTGCACTAAATTGGTACAACTACTAGTAACTAAAAAGCCTCCATTTTTTATGAGCTGCATCCCTCGCAAGTTAATTTCTTTATAACCAGTTATTGCCTTGTTAATCGTTTCTCTACTTTTTGTAAAAGCTGGAGGATCTAGCATCACCACATCATACTTTTTCCCCTCTTTGGCCCAACCTTTTAAAACATCAAAAGCATTCATAGCTTCAAATTTAACAATACCATCAAGGTTATTTAACACTGCATTATCATTGGCTTGCTGCACAGCATTTTCACTAATATCAATTCCTAATACTTGCTTTGCCCCATAATGTGCTGCATGAATTTCAAAAGTTCCTGTGTAGGTAAAACATCCTAAAACATTGGCATCTTTTACTATGTTTTGTATGGCTCGTCTATTATCTTGTTGATCTAAAAAATATCCAGTTTTTTGCCCATCGGCTATGTTTACATAAAACTTAAGTCCATTTTCATTTATGATAATTTTAGTATCAAAAGGCTCACTTAAAAATCCTTTAATTTGTGGCAATCCTTCTAATTCTCTTACAGGCACGTCGTTTCTTTCATAAATTCCTTTGGGCTCAAATATTCTTTCTAAAGCATTAACTATGGCAGGTTTCCAAACATCAATTCCATAAGCTAAAGTTTGTATTACAAAGTAATCATTGAATTTATCTATAATTAAAGCTGGCATTTCATCAGCTTCCCCAAAAATGAGTCTGCAATTTTCTTTGTACCCTATACTTTGCCTGTATTTCCAAGCTTGTTCAATTCTATTATAAAAGAAAGCTTCGTTAATTTCTTCTTTTTTACGAGTAAGTAACCTAACTAAAATTTGAGATTTTGGATTGATATAACCACGACCACAAAATTTATTATCGGCATAATGAACTTCAACAATATCGCCAGGATTTACAACACCATCAATTTTATTTACTTCATTAGCAAAAATCCAAGGATGCCCATTAAAAATTCTATTTGCAATTCTTTTATTTAAAGTTACTTTAACCATGTGGCGAAGATAGTAGTTAGTATTTAGTAGATAGTAGATAGTAAATTTAGAATATAAAATCAATC
>JBMLOQ010000038.1:24510-30190 GCA_049242885.1 Chitinophagaceae bacterium | reverse complement strand
TAGTAGTTAGTATTTAGTAGATAGTAGATAGTAAATTTAGAATATAAAATCAATCCAAAATATCAACTAGTTTTTCTTTTCTCAACTTCATCTTGTAAATATGCAATACTTACATTTAATTCAAAACCAATGAGTAATACCATAGAGTTGAAGAAAATTAAGTTCATAATAATTAATACTGTACCAACTGAGCCATAAAGTTTATTAAAATTGGCAAAGTGATTTACCCAATAACCGAAAATTAATGTAGTAGCAATAAGCAATGCAGTGGCTAATATAGCTCCTGGAGATTGCAATTTCCATCTTTTTTTAACCGATGGAGCGTATTTGTAAATTAATGCAATTCCATAAAAAATTAATATTACAATAACTAACCATCTAAAGTAATTCCAGCCCCAAAGGCTAGCTTTCTTTTTCATATGAAAAAGCTTTTTTAAAAGCGTTGCCAATTGTTCCTGACCAATTAAAATAAGTATTGCTCCAATTAATAATACAAATAGTATAAAAGTTAGCTTAATTGCTCTCCAACGTTTATGAAAAAGCCAACCCGTTTTATCGGCAATTGATTTATCAAATGCTCTTATAATACCCATCATGGCATTGCTAGAATAAAATAAAACTAATACAAATACAAATGACAATAAGCCCCCACGTTGAGTATCAAAAAAGTCGTCTAAGAATTCTTTTATAAAAAAATATGTGCTTTGGTTTGGTGTAAGCTCTTTTGTAAGCTTTAGCAACTCTACATTAAATTGTTTTGCAATAGGCAAATAAGGCACTAAGGTAAAAATAAAAATACAACCTGCAGGTATTGCCATGATAAAGTTAAAAGATATGGCAGCTGCTCTTTCGTTTAATCCCCTTTTACTTATTTGCTCAAAAAAAAACTTTAAAACATCGTACAAGGGCAAACCTTCAAAGCCAGGAACAATAAGCTTTTTGCTTTTTTCTCTAATAAATACTATTGGAGCTGATTGACGAATTATTCTTTCAAGTTTTATCAAAACGACTTTTTATTTTTTACTTGCTAAATACTTAGTTACGGCATCTCTATACAATTTTGCATACTGCTCATGCTCGGTATAATTTGTAGTAAAAATATGAGTGCCATTTAGCTTATCACTAGCTACAAAAAACAAATAATTTGTTTTTGGGGCATTTAAGGTAGCATCAATAGTTTTTACACTTGGAGTACATATTGGACCAGGTGGCAAACCCTTATTTTTATAAGTGTTGTATGGAGATTGTACTTGTAAATGTACTTTTAAAACTCTTCTCAAACTAAAATCATTCAATGCAAACTTTATTGTAGGATCGGCACCTAAGCTCATTTTTTTCTCTATTCTATTTAAATATACACTTGCTATATTTCCTTTTTCACCATCATTATTTGTTTCTTCCTCTACAATACTTGCAATAGTAATAGCATTCATTTTATTCAGTCCAAGTTGTGCTAATTTTTGTTCTCTATTGTTTGACTGCCAAAATTTATTACTCTCCTTAACTAATTCTTCCATTAGCATAGCAACATTAGTATTCCAATAAAATTCGTAAGTATTAGGAATAATAAATGCTTGAAAATTGGTTGCATTTATGCCAAAATTATTACTACTAAAAAAAGCCACTAACTCTTGATTTACCTCAACTGAATCTTTATCGAAATTTTTAGCAATTAATTTTACAAAATCTCCTTGCGTTCTTAATTTATTTATAACAAATTTTATACTTGCTTGCTGGTTGTTTCTCAACATTCTTGCAAGTTGTAAAGGAGAAGTTCCATTTTTTACAACAAATTTTCCTGGCTTTACTTTTGCAAAAACATTCATTTTATCTGCCAACAATTCAAAGCAAAAACTATTGCTAAAGCACCCTTCTTCTTTAAGTTTGGCCAAAATAGTTTCCTTGCTACTAACATCTTTTAAAAATATTTTCTTTTCAGAAACTTCAAAATTAGCTTTATTACCTAACAATATAAACCAAGCTAAAAAAGCAACACTAATAAACAATAAAATAAAAGTATATTTTAAAAAACGTTTCATTCTAAATTTAAATTTTACTAAGATTGGTGGTAAAAATAAAGGCAATTATTTTGGTCTAATATTTTATTTTAGACGAATATTGTTTTCTAATAAAAAAGTAATGCCCAAAAAACAAGTTATACCACAAGAAAATATTATAGATATACTAAAACATAGATTTGAAGCTAACATACATCGACACAAAAACCTTGATTGGAAGGATGTTGAAGAGAAAATTCTAAAGAACAAACAGGCTTTAAAATCTTTAGAACAAATGGAAAATAGTGGTGGTGAGCCTGATGTAATTGGATTTGAACAAACTACTGAAAAATACATTTTTGTTGATTGTAGCAAAGAATCTCCTACTGGACGAAGAAGTTGCTGCTATGATGATGTAGCTCTAGAAAATAGAAAAGAATTTAAGCCAAAACATAGTGCAATGGCAATGGCTAAAGCATTTGGGATAGAAATTTTAAATGAAACTGAGTACAAACAACTACAAAGTATTGAAAATGTTGACACCAAAACATCTAGCTGGCTAAATACACCACCTGAATTACGAAACCTTGATGGTGCTATTTTTGGAGATTTTAGATTTGGCAGAGTGTTCATTTATCATAATGGAGCATCATCTTATTACGCTTCTCGAGGGTTTAGAGGAAAACTATTAGTTTAATTTATAAATTTATTTTTTTGAAAAATTTTAATCAACACATCAATTTAATGCTTAAAAGAACCATTACACTATTCATATTATTACTTCTAATTTGTAATACTAATAATGCCCAAATTGCAATTGATAGCAATTTTAGCTTCACTGCTTATGGCGAAACCTATTTTAGCAAAGATTTTGCAGAATTTAAACAACCTGTACGCCCTAATTTTTATTACAATCACAAAAAAAACAATCAACTAAGTGTAAATTTAGCAATGGCAAAACTAAGTTACACGTCAAAAAAACTAAGGGCAAACTTAGGATTAATGGTTGGTGATTATGCCACTTACAACTTAAGTAATGAACCTAATTGGGCAAAAAATATATTTGAGGCTAATATTGGTTATAAACTTTCAAACAAGGAAAATTTATGGTTGGATGTTGGCATTTTAAATTCACATATTGGCTTTGAAAGTGCTATTGGTTTAGATTGCTACACCTTAACTAGAAGTATTTTGGCAGACAATTCTCCATATTACGAAACTGGAGCAAAACTTGGCTATACAACGAAAAACAATAAATGGTTTTTTAATTTACTTTGGTTAAATGGTTGGCAAAAAATTGTAACTCCAAATGGCTTTTCTAAAGCAAATTTTGGCATTCAAGTCAATTATAAACCAAATGAAAATGTTACTTTTAATTACTCAAATTTTATTGGAAGCGACAAGCCAGATACAGCAAAAGCTACAAGAATGTATCATAACATTTATGTTCAATACAATTTGTCGAAAAAACTGGGAATAATTGCAGGCATTGATATTGGTAATGACAAATCTGATACAAAAAACTATAATTATTGGTTTACACCAATTTCAATAATTCAATATAAAATAAATACCAAATGCACTACAGCCTTAAGATTAGAGTATTTTAATGATGCCAACGAAACGCTAATTCAAACCAATATTGGCAAAGGATTTAAAGTATTTGGCACTTCTTTTAATGTGGATTATAATTTATTTAAAAAGTTGTACTGGAGAGCAGAAATAAAATGGCTTGAAGCTTCGCAAAATATTTTTGAAAATAACAGTAAAAATAATGTGTCTTTTGTTAGTAATCTTTCTATAAAAATTTAATTTAATTCAACACTCATTTTAAGTTTTAACTGTTCAATTACATTAAAAATGATTGGGCACCTATCGTAATGCATCATTATGGTAAATAATCTTGCTTTAGCATTTGGCAAATGCAACCCTGGAAATTCTTTACAGCCACCAAAGCGAGCTTCATAGATTGTACACTTATCATCACTTAAAAAACTGCAAGGAATTGTTCCAATAATCATTCTTCCGCTGCTACCTTGCTCTATAAATTTTGATTTAAATTCTTCAATTTCTAGCCCCAAAAAATCACTTGCTTTTTGTGCTTCATCATGTTCTACATTTATCATTAATGTTTTGCAGCAATTACCACAATTTGTGCAATCTATTTGAGGCTCAATATCATGATTTAATTGTTCAATTTGGGTATCAATCCAATTAGAATTTAACTCTTTAAGTTGGCTAATAAATCTATCATTTTCAACAATGTTTTCATTAGCAAATTTGGAAATTTTAAGTAAAGATGTTTCTAAGTACAAATGTTTAATTTTTATAAAAGTAAACATTTTTTGCACCTTTACTTAAATTGATTAAAATACTAGCACAAAATTACTATTTTCGTATGTATGGATATTTTATACACTATTGGATACATTGCTCTAACCCTCGTTTTTATTGGCTTTTTTGCGGGCTATGAAATTGCTTTTGTAAGTGTAAACAGACTTAGCATTGAACTCAAAAAAAAGCAAGGCAAAAGCAGCGGAATCATTTTGAGCAAATTCATGCACGAACCTACAAAATTCATCAGTTCTTGCTTAGTGGGTTTAAACATATTTTTAGTTATTTATGGGTTGCTTTTTAGTGAATTGTTGCATCATTCACTTTGGATTCCATTTAAAATTGAGAATCAATTTGTACGATTAATTATTGATTCTGTACTATCTACTATCGTTGTTTTAGTAATTGGGGAATATATACCTAAAGCTATTTTTAGAGCTAAAAACGATATGCTGTTAACGATTTTTGCTCCAATTGCAAATTTATTTTATAAAATTCTAAGTCCACTTGCTTCGTTATTTGTAGATATAAGTAATTGGATTTTAAAATATCTTTTTAATATAAATGTTAAAAACAAAGCAGAAGCTTTTAGCCATGTAGATTTAGAATATTTTATTGCTCAAAATACTGAAGACGTTCCAGATAATCCCGAACATAGTAAAGAGCTTTTGAAAAATGCCATGAGCCTACCCACAGTAAAAGTAAGGCAATGCTTAGTACCAAGAACTGAGATTGAAGGTGTAGATATTAACGAAAGCATAGAAGAAGTTACAAAATGTTTTATTCAAACCAAATTGAGTAAACTTATTGTGTGGGATGATAATATAGATGATATTAAAGGTTATATTCACCAATTAGATTTATACAAAAAACCAACAAGCTTAAAGGAAATTTTATTGCCCATTTCCGTCATTCCAGAAACAATGGGAGCTAGCGATTTAATTACAAAATTTACAAAAGAACGTAGAAGCGTAGCTTGGGTTGTTGATGAATTTGGTGGAACTGCTGGTATAATAACCATGGAAGATTTATTGGAAGAAATTTTTGGCGAAATTAAAGACGAACATGATGTAGAAGAATTTGTAGAAAAACAAATTAGCGAAACTGAATTTATTTTAAGTGGAAGATTAGAATTGGATTACTTAATTGAAAAATTTGGCCTATCCTTTCCTGAAGATGCAGGTAGTGAAACTTTAAGCGGCTATATTATTGCTGAACACGAAACTATCCCAAAACGTAAAGAAAGTATAATAATTAATAATTATCAATTTGATATTTTAAATGTTGGTGATACTAAAGTTGAAATGGTGAAACTTAAAGTGCTGAGGTAAATTTTTAATTTGAAAATT
>JBMLOQ010000038.1:0-24410 GCA_049242885.1 Chitinophagaceae bacterium | reverse complement strand
TGAAGCAAAATCTCACTACATTTATTATTAAAGTTTAGTAGAAGTTACCTAATTTTCACATTTACTAATTTGCTAATCATCACATTTGCTAATTTACTAATTTTCAAATTAAAAAAATGTCATATCAACTCCCTCCTGTATTTACAAAATTGCATCAACATGCCGTTTTCCCTGAATTTTCACACGACGAAAAAGCAAGGTATAATTTTTTATCCAACCTAAACCGTTTTGTAAGCACAGTAATTGCACCTGGTAATAAAATTGCTTTTGATAATAGAGTTGAACCCAATTTTATAAAGGAAAATGGAAGGCCATTTAACGATAGACACGAAGTGGCAACAGCTATGGCAAAAGATTCGATGTACCAAACTTGGGGAGCTTTGCGTAGAAGCACCATGGAAATGAGGCAACAAAATGGTCGCTCAGTTGTACTTCGACAAGCAGAAGAGTTGGCTAAAAAAGTAGCACAGTACAGTTCAGGAAATTTACAATTAAAAGAAAACTTTAAAGTGCCTGCTTATTTAAAACATGTTGATAATCATTTAATGCCTGGCAGCTATCATACAAGTTATTTTAAAGGGGATGTGGTTAATGCTGCCAATTACGATAGTGGTTTGTTTGTAACTAGTGGTGGTATGCTTGGAAGCCTTACTGATGGTGGTGGTAAAGCTATTGCACATTGGGTAAAAGAAACCTATCCTAATTTTAATCCTACAAAAATTTTAGATATTGGTTGTGGTTTAGGGCATAATACCTTACCTATTGCACAAGCTTTTCCAAATGCTCAAATTATTGCTTTAGATGCTGGAGAACCTATGCTACGTTATGGAGCTGCACGTGCAAATGCTTTAGGAATAAAAAATGTACAGTTTATACAAGCCGATGCCGAAAAAATGGTGGAGTTTGAAAACGAAGAATTCGATTGGGTACAAACAACAATGGTATTGCACGAAACCGGTGGAAAAGCTATCCATAATATTTTTAAAGAAATTGGTAGAGTTACAAAACATGGTGGTTTAAACTTGCATATAGAACAACCTCAATACACCCCAGAAATGAGCTTTTACGAGCAGTTTATGAGAGATTGGGATGCCTACTATAATGCTGAACCTTATTGGGGTCATATGCACGATTTGCAACCAATTGACCTTATGAATGAAAGTGGTGTTACAAATGATAATTTTATGCAAATTGGTGTAAAAGCAATTAATGATTTAGATAAGAAAAAAGCAGATAGCAAAGTAACTGAAGACTATGGAAGAAGTCCAATTTGGAATGTTTTTGGTGGATGGAAAAAATAAACACGAACTTTTAACCTCACAATTTGTTTTTAAAACAAAGTACACTAACTATTGTACACATGACAAAAGATAACTTTTATTGCCAATACCTTTTGCACCATGCAGATAACTTACTTATTCTTAGCCAAAGAACTAGTGAATGGTGTGGACACTCGCCAAATGTAGAACTAGATATTGCCATCACTAATATAGCTTTGGATTTACTTGGGCAAGCTAGAAATTTTTATCAATTATGTTGCCAACAATTAAATGATAACAGTACAGAAGATAGCTTAGCTTATTTACGACAAGCTGATGAATTCTTAAATAGCAATTTGGTAGAAATACCCAATAAAGATTTTGCCTTAACCATTGCAAGATTATTTTTTGTTTCTAATTATTATTTTCATCATTATCAATCAGTTGTTGAAAATTGCAACAATGAAGACCTTAAAGCTCTAGCATCAAAACATTTAAAAGAAACAACTTACCATGTACGTTGGTGTAAAGACTGGTTATTAAGATTTTATTTTGGTACAAATGAAAGCAAGCAAAAATTAATTGATGCTTGTAATGAATTAACAAACCATGCCACTGATTTTTTAAGCAAATTTTGGTTTGATGCTGATATGAAAGCAGCATTTAATATTGATGGTGATACTATACTAGAAAATACAGTACAAGCATATACCAATAGTTTTGAACAAAAAGAACAAGTATTTTTAAATTTAATTTCTAAAGAAGGTTTAACAACCCAAATACTAGAAAAAACAGTTCACACGGCACATTTATCAATTTTGCTTAATGAAATGCAAAGTGTGCATAGAGAACATCCAAATGCTATTTGGTAAATGGAAATTAAAAAAAATATTACCATAAAACAAGTTTGGGAAATCCTTTACTCCATTTCAGATCCTGAAATTCCTGTGCTATCTATCATTGATTTGGGCATTGTAAAACACGTTGAGTTACTACCAAACAATGAAATTTTAATAAACATCACCCCTACTTATACTGCTTGCCCTGCAATGGATGCTATTGCAATGAGTATAAAACTTGAACTACTACAAGTAGGATTTTCTAAAGTAACCGTAAATTTAATATTAAACCCAAGTTGGAGTACTGATGATATTACGGAAAATGGAAAACTAAAACTAAAACAATATGGTATTGCTCCACCAAAGGGCAAAGCTAATATACTAGTAGAAAATGGCGTTGAATGCCCACAGTGCAACAGCACAAATACCATAGTTATTAGTGAATTTGGAAGCACCGCTTGTAAAGCTTTATACAAATGCAACAATTGCTTAGAGCCTTTTGATTATTTTAAATGCTACTAGTATTAATTAATACTGATGTTTGCCAACTTCCCATCCATTTTTGTTTAAAAACTGTTTCCCCGATTCAATTGCAGGTTCTTCTAATTGAGTACCCATACTATCGTTCCATCTATTTAAATAACCAAACAAAGCTATTACACCAAGCATTTCAACAATATCACCTTCGCTCCAAAATTTTCGTAAATTATTAGCAATAGCATCATCTACACTATTTGGGATTGTAGAACTAGCAAAAGCAAAATCCAATGCAGCCCTTTCAGCTTCATTAAAACTTGGATGCGTTTTATATTCCCATACATTTAGTAATTGTTCATTATTTGCACCATATCGTTCAGCAGCTCTAATTGTGTGGGCTTGGCAATACCTACAACCTGCTACATTACTACTTATATAGCCAATTAAACGCTTTAAAGCACTTGTAACATTTCCTTTGTTTTCCATTACTGCTTTATTTAAGTTGATAAAAGCATAAGCTATTGAAGGACGATGATACATTGTTTTAACACTGTTGGGGCAAAAGCCCAATGTTTCATTAAAAAACTCAATTAAATCTAAAAACGCTTTATCTTCTTTATTATTGGAGGGATGTACTAGTGGTTGTTGCATCTATTTTTTTTACAAACTAATGAAATAAATATAAACAGCTTCAAATAAAAAAGGGCATCCATTGAAGGACACCCTTTTTTTACAAAAAAATTTGATCTGATTATTTTTTTAATGAATCTCTAATTTCTGCTAACAATGATTCAGTAGCAGTAGGTGCAGCTGGCTCTGCTGGCACTTCAGCCTCTTTTTTCTTAGCTGCATTCATGGCTTTAATTACCATAAACATTACAAAAGCTACAATTAAAAACTCGATTGCAATTGTAATAAATGAACCATACTTCACTGCAACTTCTGCAATATCTTTTCCTGCTGCATCTTTTCCAGCTTCTTTAAGTACAATTTTCATGTCATTGAAATTTACACCACCAGTTAACATACCTACTGCTGGCATTACCATGCCATCAATAAAAGCAGAAACTACTTTACCAAATGCACCACCTATTACAAAGGCAATTGCCATATCTACTAAATTACCTTTGAGTGCAAACTCTTTAAATTCTTTTATCATTCCCATTGTTAAATATTTTAGTTTATGTGAAAATCAAATATGATGCCATTTGTTAAGAAAAACAAAAAATTATTTCTTTAACCCAGGATATTGCATATCTAAACTCTTTAACAAATTGTGCAAATTACTAGCAATTATATACTCTTTATACCAGTTTTGATCAGATGGTGTAATAATCCAAGGATTATGATTACAATTTTTAAAGCAATCTTCATAAGCATTCATATACAAATCCCAAAGCTTAGCTTCTTCAAAATCTCTGGCATTATATTTCCACATTTTACTAGGTTCTTTTATTCGTTCATTCAAACGTTGTTGTTGTTCTTCTGGTGAAATATGCAAATAGAATTTTAATATATGCGTATTACTGTGATTTACTAAGGTGTCTTCAAAATCGTTAATGGCTTTCATTCTTTTTTTGGCCAATTTATCATCACACCATTTATGTACTCTTGTAATTAAAATATCTTCGTAATGGCTTCTATTAAACACCTGAATCATCCCTTTTGCAGGTGTATTTTTATGAATTCTCCATAAAAAATCGTGACTCAACTCTTCTTCTGTTGGAGCTTTAAAACTTTTAACCTGCACACCCATTGGGTTAAACCCACCAAAAATATTTCTAATTGCCCCATCCTTACCACTTGCATCCATACCTTGTATTACTACCAAAACACTATGCTTATTCTCGGCAAATAACAAATTCTGGAGTTCATTCAACTCTTCTAAAAGCTTGGCAGTTTTAGCTTTTATTTTCTCTTTATTTAAATTTTTAGGAGCTTTTGTGCTGATGCTTAAATACTTTGACATGGCTTTTATTTTAAATTGTTATGACTACCATCGCAAAAAGGAGGGTTTTTGGTTTGTTTACAATTACACAACCAAACTTCTCCATCTTCTTGGGCTGTAAATTTTAAACTTTTATAAGGCATAATGGTTTCACCATTTTCTTCAAAAGCAAGTTGTTTATGTCCTCCATCACAAAAAGGATTTTTGGCACTTAAACCACAAGTGCACCAAGCGTAGGTTTTATCTTTTTCTACTTTAAAAGCTGTAGGTTCTGTGGCAAAAACCTTAGGTAATTGTTCGTTACTCATGTAAATTGTTTTATAAAATTATAAATATTAAAATTTGATTCTTGTGATTGCTTAGTTATTAGGTTTAACAAAACAACTTTATCAACGTTTTTCATTTTGTTTTGTTTGATAAGGTGGTAAGCTTTTTGTGCTAATAAATAAAAATATTTATCGTTTTTGATATTATTTTTTTGATGAGCTACAATAGCATTAAACAACATATCTATCCCTTGATTTTGAGAAGCAATAGTTTTTATAATTGGAATTTCTTGTTCTTTATTAAATGCAGGAGCAAGCATACTCTTTAGGTTTTTTTCAAACAAATTTGCCTCTGGCCTATCAGCTTTGTTTACTACAAAAATATCTGCAATTTCCATTAACCCTGCTTTCATAGTTTGCACTTCGTCACCAGCTTCAGGAACTAAAGTTACAATGGTTGTATCGGCAAGGCCAGCAATTTCAATTTCACTTTGCCCCACTCCTACAGTTTCAATAATTATATAATCATAGGGGGCCTGCTTTAAAACATCAGTAATTTCCAAAATTTTGGGATGCAATCCTCCTAAACTTCCTCTTGTTGCCAAACTTCTTATAAATACTTTAGGGTGATTGTACCATTGACTCATTCTAATTCTATCACCCAACAAAGCACCTAAATTAAATGGAGAAGATGGATCGATACATAGTACAGCTACAGACTGATTAGCATGTACAATTTGTGCAATTAGTGCATCTACTAAAGTACTTTTGCCAGCTCCAGGAGGACCAGTAATTCCAATAATTTGCTTAGAAGTACTTGGCAAACTTGATAAAAAATCTTCATAACCAACTACTTCATTTTCTACTAAACTTATGGTTCGAGCCAACTGCTTAATATTGCCATTTTGTATTGAATGTAATAAATTATCCCACATTTAACTGCTAATATATAACATTGCTTTACATTACGTTTAAATGTTTACACAAAAACTACCATTACATTTTGTTTACATTGTATTGTATTCACTTTTGCTAGCAATAATTGGATGCTTCATAAGTAATGCTTTACTAAGCATTTCGAGTATTTTACTAATTGTATGTGCAGTTGGATATTATTGCTTTTATTCAAGAATTACTTTAAAAAAAATATGTATTTTTTTACTGAGTTTAATGGCTTTTTGTTCAATACTTTGGAGTGAAAATATGACTGAAGGTTTTGAAAGAAGTTTAGTAAAACTTCCACTCTTAATATTGTTATTACCATTGTACAAAATCCTTGATGCTAAACAAGTAAACTATATCATTTATATAATTATAGGTTGTTGCATTTTGTCGATTGTAGGCTCGTTAATTAATTATGGATTTCATTACGAAGAAATTAACAACAGCTATTTAAAAGCCAAAGTAATGCCCATTTATTTTATGGGCGACCACATAAGGTTTAGTTGGTTTTTAGTGCTAATGATGCTTATTGTGTACAAATGGCTACATCAAACATCTAAAGTTAATAAAGCCATAGGGGTTGTATTTATTGTTGTTTCCTTTATTTTTTTACACATTTTGGCTTCTAAAACAGGTTTATTGTGCTTGTATATTGCATTTATTGCTTTACTATTTTACAATGCAAAAAAACATGTTAAACTATTTTTACTCATAAGCTTTGTTTTTGCTAGCTCAATTTTAATTTTACTTTACACAAGTAAATCTTTACAAAACAGAATTAGCTATATAAAATACGATCTTAAACAAGTAGTAGAAGGCAATTTTGTTTCTGGCCTAAGTGATGGTGCTAGAGTTTTATCTTGCAAAGCTGGGATTGAAATTGGCAATAATAATTTGATGCTTGGTGTTGGGTTTGGTGATTTGAAAGCCCAATTAATACAATGGCACCAACAACACCATTCTAATTCACAGCTATATGAAATTTTTTTACCAACAAACCAATTTATTATATTTTACAGTGCAATGGGAATTGTAGGTGTTTTGTGTTTTTCTATTGCTTTGTTTGTTATTTTATTTTACAAAAACTACAACTATTTTAAAGTAATATGTAGTACAATTTTATTAATTCCATTAATTACAGATGATACTTTTGAACGGCAACATGGTGTTTTTATTTTTGTATTTAGTTATTTGTTATTAAGTTATGCAACGCATTATTTTAAATCTAAAAATGAGCCAAACTAACAACTTTTATCAGTCAAAACTGATTCAATGCATTTTCTAATTGATATATTTATTGATAAAATTAAAGGTAGCCCAAAAGCTACCTTTACTGTCAATTTTTAAATTTCAAAAAACATGGATTATTTATTTATAATAATTCGTGTTGGTACAGGTCCATTAATACCTTCTCTATCAAAAGCTAATTTAATTAATTCTGTAGTTTCAAAAAAAACTGTCCAATAATCTTCTTGTTTACAATAAGGACGAACTGCTAATGTACACATACCATCAGCTATTTTTAGCACATTAACTTCTGGTGCTGGGCTTTTAAGTATATGAGTATGATTTTGCATTACTTGTAAAGCAATATTTTTTGCAGCTGCAACATCAGCATCTAAAGCAATTGCCATAGTTAAATCTACACGTAAATTGCCATGTGAAGTTAAATTTGTAATAACACCTGTTGATAAAGCACCATTTGGCAAAAAAACTTGTTTGTTATCTGGCGTTAAAATGGTAGTTGCAAAAATACCTTGCTCCTTCACAACCCCTGTAACTCCTTGTGCCTCAATCATATCAGTTACTTTAAATGGTTTAAAAATTAGCAACATTACACCACCTGCTAAATTACCTAATGAACCATTTAATGCAGCACCAATTGCTAAACCAGCACCTGCAAGTAACGCTGCAAAAGACGTTGTTGGAATACCCAACATTCCTGTAACAGTGAATATTAAAACAAGATTTAATACAATTTTTAAAAAAGATAAAAGAAAACCCTGTAGCGATTTATCATAATTTTTCGACCTTAATAAGTTATTACAAATAGCTAATAGCTTTTTTATAATAAATGCCCCAATTACATAAACAGCTATAGCTGCTGCTATTTTAGGGATAAATGATACAAGCAAAGATTGTATTTGCTCTAATAAATGGTTAAGAAAAGAAATTTGTAAAAGCATGTTTTTATTTTCGAATTAGATTTCAACTATTGTGCCAAAAAATTTTCACTAAAGTGTTCAATAACGTATTATTGCCATTATTAGTAGTTAATAAATGGATTACCCCATTGCAGTAAATAATATGATTAATATAAGAGAGGCAATTTTATCTGATTGCAAAAGAATTATGGAATTAGTGCATGAACTTGCTTTGTTTGAAAAAGCCCCACTAGAGGTTACCGTTACTTTGGAACACTTCACTGAAAGTGGTTTTGGCGAAAATCGGGTGTGGTGGGCTTTAGTGGCAGAAGAAACAGAAACCAACACTATTCTTGGTTTTGCTTTATATTATATAAGGTTTAGCACTTGGAAAGGACAAAGAATGTACCTAGAAGATTTACTTGTAACCCAAGAAGCTAGAGGAAAAGGCATAGGCAGTTTATTAATGAACGCCTTAAAAACCGAAGCCAAAGCAAAAGGATTAACTGCCATTTGCTGGCAAGTTTTAGATTGGAACGAACCTGCTATAAATTTTTACAAAAAACACCAAGCAAGCTTTGATGATGAGTGGGTGAACTGTGTGATGGAAGTTTAATTCAACTCCACCTTTACTTCAATTGCATTATCTACAATGTAGGAACTCATATCATCATTCATAGTAAACGATTTTTGATTGTTTACTAAGCTTATTTTAATATTTTCTTCGGGGTGTACCACATTGAATTTTAAAGCAGCTTTACCTGGGTTTTCTTTTAAGTTCTTTTCTATAAACTTAATAAAATCTTTACTAACCATGGATGGATGAATATTAAGTTCTACTTGTTTTGTAAGCATTTGCTTTGCCGTTTCTAACAAGTTTATACTAGTTACTTTAAACTCATATCCATCACCTTTCCAGTTTTGCTTAAAAAATCCTTGCACCAAAATATTCTTCCCTTTTTCCAAGTAGTTTTGGTATTTTACATAGTCATCGCTCCACAAAGCAATTTCTGCTTTACCACTAAAATCTTCAAATCCCAAAATACCAAAATTTCTTCCAGTTTTAGTAACTCTATGTTGTGCATCAACCACTAAACCTGCTAACCTTAAAGGCTTTAGCAAACTTGCTTGAGATAAGGTGTTTGAGTCTTTAATCTCTACAAAATTTTCTACATTCAATATATTATAATGCTGCAACTCAAACCTATAATGGTCTAAAGGATGACCACTTAAATACATCCCTGTTATTTCTTTTTCGTGGTGCAACTTATCTGTTAAAGACCAAGGTTCGCAAGTTGGAATTTTTGGAGGTGGCACATCCATTACCTGTGGCAAATCGCCAAACAAAGTATTGGTTGTACCTGTAGATAAACTACTTTGCACTTGGCCATAACCTATAATTTTTTCAATGCCTGTGGTTCTATCGCCATCTGGTACAAAAAAGTATTGGGCTCTATGAAATTGGGTAAAACAATCAAAAGTTCCACTGTAAGCTAAGCTTTCCAAAGATTTTTTGTTTACATTTCGTTGATTTACACGTTTTATGAAATCAAAAATATCTTTATACAACCCATGCTTTTGTCTTTCTTCCAACAAGTTATCAATTGCACTCTCTCCTACTCCTTTTAATCCACCTAAACCAAAACGTATTTCACCTTTTTTATTGGGCGAAAAACCGTTGATACTTTCATTAATATCTGGCCCTAAAACTTTTAATCCCATTCGTTTACACTCCTCCATAAAGAAGGTAATTTTTTCGATACTTCCAGCGTGGTTTAACACAGCACTCATGTATTCACTTGGGTAATGAGCCTTTAAATAAGCTGTTTGATAAGCAACAAAAGCATAACAAGTGGAGTGAGATTTATTAAATGCATATTGAGCAAAAGCCTCCCAATCGGTCCAAATTTTTTCGAGTTTTTCTAAAGGATGATTTTTGGCTGTTGCCCCGTCAATAAAAGCTTGTTTCATGCCATCTAAAGTGGCTCTATCTTTTTTACCCATTGCCTTACGTAAACCATCGGCTTTACCTTTTGTAAAACCAGCTAATTTTTGAGACAGCAACATTACTTGCTCCTGATACACTGTAATACCAAAGGTTTCGGCAAGGTATTCTTCCATTTCTGGCACATCAAACTCAACAGGTTCTTTACCATGTTTACGTTTAATATACTTTGGAATATATTGTGCAGGCCCAGGACGATTTAAGGCATTTAATGCAATTAAATCTTCAAAAGTAGTGGGCTGCATTTCCTTTAAAATGCTAACCAAATGGGGTGCCTCGAATTGAAACACACCTACACAGTTTGCTTTTTGAAATAATTGATACGTTTTTTCATCGTCCAAAGGAATATCATCTATAGAAATTTCTATTTGATGATTTTTTTTGATGAGATCTAATGCCGTTTTAATAATACTTAGGGTTTTCAAACCCAAAAAGTCCATTTTAATTACACCAGCTTCTTCAATTATTTTGCCTTCAATTTGAGTAACTAAAAGTGTAGAGTCTTTAGATGTTGCTACAGGTATTAAATCGGTTAAATCTTTTGGTGCAATAATTATTCCAGCAGCATGAAGGCCTGTATTTCTTACACTACCTTCGAGCCTTTCTGCTTCGTGTAAAACTGTACTTCTTAAATCGTTTTCAAGGTTATAAATTTCCCTTAATCGCTTTGCATTTTCAATATCTTCTGGCACATAACCTTTGGATTCCAGGCTTTTTTCACCTTCTTTTTCGGTAAGTGGGGCATGCAAAATTTGTTGTAATTCAGTTCCAGGTTTATCGCTTACTAATTTTGCTAAAGCATTGCTTTCGGGCAAAGGCAAATCCATAACTCTAGCAACATCTTTAATGCTACTTTTAGCTGCCATTGTACCATAAGTTACAATTTGAGCAACTTGATTTTTGCCATATTTTTCAACTACATAATCAATTACTTTTTGCCTTCCTTCGTCGTCAAAATCAGTATCAATATCGGGCATTGACTTTCTATCTGGATTCAAGAATCTTTCAAAAAGCAAATTATACTTTATAGGATCAATATTGGTAATTCCAATACAATAAGCCACCACACTTCCAGCAGCACTACCACGTCCTGGGCCTACAAAAACGCCCATGCTTCTTCCTGCTTTTATAAAATCACTTACAATTAAAAAATAACCAGCAAAACCCATGGTTTTAATTGTAAACAATTCAAAGTCGATACGCTCTCGTGTAGTTTCTTCAATTTCTCCATAACGTTTTGTTGCACCTTCGTAAGTTAATGCCTTTAAATACTCCCATTGATTATTAACTTCTGGTGTGATGATATCTTTTCCTACTACTTCATTACTTGTGTGTAATTGATATTGTTGTGGCACAGGAAATGCTGGCAGAAGAATATCTTTTTTAAGATTAAGAATTTCTACTTTATCTACTATAGCATTTGTATTGTCGATACTTTCTGGAATATCGGCAAATAAAGCTTTCATTTCGTTGGTAGTTTTAAAGTAAAACTGATCGTTGGGAAACTTAAAGCGTTTGTTTTTTACATGAATATCATCGTTTACAATATCGTCAAACCCAGGAGTGCTTTGCTTTTCACCTGTGTTTATGCAAAGCAATATATCGTGTGCATTATAATCTTCTTGTTCAGTATAGTGGCTATCGTTGCTTGCAATAATGGAAACATTATGTTTTTTTGCAAACTTTAACAACACCTCGTTGCATTGAATTTGCTCTTTTATATTATGGCGTTGAAGCTCTACATAATAATCTTCTCCAAATAAATTAAGCCACCATTTAAATTCCTCTTCTGCTTTTTCTTCTCCAAACTTTAAAATAGTTTGTGGCACGTAAGCACCTAAACAACAAGTTGTGGCTATTAATCCTTCATGGTATTGTTCTATAAGCTCTTTATCAATTCTTGGATACTTGCTATACATACCTTCAATGTATCCTAGAGAAGTAAGTTTTACTAAATTTTGATACCCAATTTTATTTTTTGCAATTAGAAGTTGATGGTATCTTTCATCTTTTTGATCTTTTGTAAAAGCCTTAGCAAACCTATCTTTCACTACATAAAATTCACAACCTACAATGGGCTTTACAATTGGTTCTACAATATCTTTTCCATTTTCATCTTTACCTACAATTTTGGTTTTTTTCCAAGCTGTACTCACAAAGTCAAATACACCAAACATATTGCCATGGTCTGTAATGGCTAAAGCAGGCATATTATCTCTCATAGCTTTTTTGTATAAGCTATCTATACTTGCTGCACCATCAAGCAATGAATATTGTGTATGAACGTGTAAATGAGAAAATGGGGTCACTGAATGGATGATTTATTGATTGGGTGATTAGCTAATTAGACAATTTGGAAATTCGACAATTCGACAATTTAAGATTTATAAACAAAAATTAAATTTAGGATACAAATATTCACTCAAATTTAAAAAAATTACCAAATTACTTCACCAACTCTCCATTTTTAAAGAAAAACTTGTACACCATATTATCTGCAAATGAAGGAAATAGTTTATTTAGCCAAACTGTTCTTATACCAGTAAAAGTTAATACTAAAGTGCGTTTACGCTTGTGTATAGCTTTTATGATATGATTACTACAATCCTCAGCACTCATCATTTTCCCTTCATCCATTGGGCTTTCGCCTTGGCTTGAACCATCTTTATTTAAAGCTGCATTTCTAATGTTTGAAGTTGTAAAACCTGGACAAACCCACATTACATTTACACCACTGTGCAACAACTCGGTTCTTAAAGATTCTAGAAAACCGTTTACTGCAAATTTGCTTGCATTATAACCACTTCGGCCAGGTAAACCTCTAAACCCTGCAATGCTAGAAACCCCAACAATTGTTCCTTTATTTTCTAAAATGGAAGGCAAACAAAATTTGGTGCAATAAACCGTACCCCAAAAGTTTATGTCCATTACTTTTCTTATAGTATCTAATTGCACATCATTTACTAAACTACGCATCGATATACCAGCATTGTTTATAAGAATGTCAATTTTGCCATAAGCCTTTAGTACATTTTCGATAAACAATTTACATTCTGTTTCTACACTAACATCACAAGTTTGTATAAGCAAAGGTTTACCAGCATTGGTTTGCTGCAAACTGTATAATTTATCATAGCCTCTACTACAAGTTGCTACTTTTGCTCCAAGCATTAAAAATTGTTCTACTAAAGCTTTTCCTATACCATCGCTTCCACCAGTTATAACTACAACTTTATTTGTAAAATTCATTATTAATTTTTTTAATTTACACCGCTTACGGTTACATCTTTCACAATTTTTTGTACCAAACCTTGCAATACTTTTCCAGGTCCAAATTCAATAAATTGAGTTGCACCATCATTATACATGGCTTGTACGCATTGTGTCCACTTTACAGCTCCAGTTAACTGGGCTATTAAGTTTTCTTTAATTTCTAAAGGATTAGTTACTGCTTTTGCCACTACATTTTGATAAACAGGGCAAATTGGTGTATTAAAACTACATTCATTAATTGCAGCAGCCAACTCTGCTTTTGCAGGCAACATAAAAGGACTATGAAAAGCACCACCAACAGGCAATACCAAGGCACGTTTTGCACCAGCTGCTTTTAATTGTTCACAAGCAATTTCAATACCTTTAATTGATCCACTTATTACCAATTGGCCTGGACAATTATAATTTGCTGGAGCAACAATCTCTCCAGTTTCTTTAGTAATTGATATACAAATATTTTCAACCACCTCATCTGGCAACTGTAAAATTGCTGCCATTGTACTTGGTTCTGCTTCACAAGCTTTTTGCATGGCATTTGCTCTTATGCTTACCAGCTTTAAAGCAGTTGCAAATGGCAAAGTTTGGTTGGCTACCAATGCACTAAACTCTCCAAGGCTATGACCTGCAACCATATTTGGCAAATCGCCATCAAAACTTTTAAAAGCAGCAATTGAATGTATAAATATCGCTGGTTGCGTAACATTGGTTTGCTTTAAAGCTTCATCAGTTCCTGTAAACATAATGTTGGCAATATCAAAACCCAAAACATCATTAGCTTCTTCAAATAATTGCTTAGCAATAGCATTAGTGTCATATAAATTTTTTCCCATGCCACTAAACTGTGCACCTTGACCAGGAAATACGTAGGCATTTTTCATTAAATTGTGTCGTTTTTGTGTGGCATCAAAAATAAGATTTGAGTAAAAGATTAATTAGAATATTTATCAACAAATTAAAAATTATCGCAAGTAAATATTTAATTCAAGTATATAAATTAGCTTTATAAACACTATTATGCTTAATTTTAGTTTCCCTTTTCCTTTAGTTTTCTTTGCTCCGCTCATTAATAGCTTCTCCTACGCTGTACTGGTTATTACAAGCATTTGCTGCAATAATAAAAAGTTTGTAACATCACAAAAGATTATTTGTACCGCAGTGCAAGGGATTATAATAATAGTAAAGAATTGGTGCAAGTAGCAGCAGTTTAAAATGCTGCAATCCTGCTGAATACAAAAATGGCGTAAGTGAAGCTATACCCCAAGTGAAACATAGAAGAGTAAGGGTTATTTAAAATTAAAATCAAGCGTTTTATTAGCATTCATCGTATGAAATGTATCAGTATACCAAGCATTACCAACATTTTTTATTGTGTAATAAACACCAACTCTTAAAGTTGTGATTTCAGAACTATGGAATTGTTTTGCTATGTTTATTTTTAATGGTTGTTTGGGAATGTCTTTAATTTTCATGGCGGGTATGGTTGAATCCCAAATAATTTGGTTATTCAATTGTTTAATGGCCAAAGAAAATGTAATAGAATCATTATTGGTTGAAAAATCTTCGTTTGTAGAAATTGAGAAATGAATTGTTTTTACAGTATTATTCTCTAGTTCATAACACTTACAACATGCTGTAACAAGCAACAATACCGCAATCGGCCAAGTATGCATTTTCTTCATTAAAAATGGTTTTTGTTATGACTGAGTAAAACCGCCACTCATTGCATCATCGAAATAAATTCATTTCTTTATTTACTATTTTAAGTTCCAAAAGCCTTAATTAGGCGTAACTATCCACAACGCACTGCTTTTTCTGGAAGTTCCTCCTTTGTTTTGAAAAACTTGTAACACTCTTTCAAATTTACTTTAACAAATTGCAGTAATCGGCACAATTATTGCAATTTTGCTTTTTTAAATATATAACATGAAAAAAATTATAGTTTTATTGCTGGTTACCATCACTACTTTGGTAGCTTGTCACAAAAATGCCTTTACAGGCAGAAGCCAGTTTAGTTTAATACCAGAATCTGAAATTCAAGGTATGGCACTTACCCAATACCAACAATTTATTTCCACTAATAAAGTTTTAAATCCTGCCAATAATCAAAATGCAGCAATGGTAAAACGAGTAGCTGATAGATTAATTGCTGCCATTACTCAATATGCAAATGAAAAAGGTTTTGTGCAAGAACTTGCCAATTACAAATGGGAAGTTAACTTGGTTGAAGATAAAAATGTTAATGCTTGGTGTATGCCTGGTGGCAAAATTGTAGTTTATACAGGTATTTTACCAGTAACACAAAATGAAACTGCTTTAGCCATTGTAATGGGACATGAAATTGTACATGCTTTGGCAAAACACGGTAGCGAACGTATGAATCAAGGTTTAATTCAACAATTTGGAGGCATGGCTTTACAAGCTGCTTTGGCTAATAAACCACAACAAACACAAATGCTTTTTAGTCAAGCTTATGGGCTAGGAACTACTGTAGGCGTAATGCTACCATTTGGCAGAAGTAATGAATTAGAAGCAGATAAATTTGGTTTGAAATATGCAGCTTTAGCTGGATATGACCCAAGAGAAGCAATTAATTTTTGGACAAGAATGAGCCAACTTGGTGGTGGACAAAAACCTCCTGAATTCTTAAGCACTCACCCTAGTGATGAACGAAGAATTGCAGATTTACAAGCTATTATGCCCGAAGTTTTACAAAAATATTATAAGCCGAGATAAACTAATTCAAGCAAATTAAAAAAGCAGCTGCGTTGGCAGCTGCTTTTTTAATTGATATAATAGCCCAACTAAATTGTATGTTTGCAGCCAATTTATGGAAAAGAATTTTATTGATTATATACGAATTTTTGCAAAAAGTGGTCATGGCGGAGCAGGTTGCAAACATTTTGCTCGTACAAAATATAATCCAACAGCAGGGCCAGATGGTGGAGATGGTGGACGAGGTGGACATATAATTTTAAAAGGAAATTCGCAGCTATGGACTTTACTTCATTTACGCTACTATAAAAATGTATTGGCAGAAAATGGAGAAAAAGGAATGAAAAACAAAATGAGTGGTAGAGACGGAAAAGATGTAATTATTGAAGTTCCACTTGGCACCATTGCAAGAGATGAAGAAACTGGTGAAAAACAAGTTGAAATACTAGAAGATGGACAAGAAGTAATTTGGCTAAAAGGAGGACGAGGTGGCTTAGGTAATCATAATTTTGCTACACCAACTAACCAAGTTCCAGAATATGCACAACCTGGTGAAACAGGCATTGAAGGCTGGAAAACAATGGAGTTAAAAGTTTTGGCAGATGTAGGTTTAGTAGGCTTTCCTAATGCTGGAAAAAGCACTTTACTAAGTGTAATTACAGCAGCAAAACCTAAAATTGCCGATTATGCTTTTACTACTTTAATTCCTCAATTGGGAATGGTAGAATATAGAGATCATAAAAGTTTTTGCATTGCCGATTTACCAGGTATAATTGAAGGTGCAGCAGAAGGAAAAGGTTTAGGGCATAGATTTCTTAGACATATAGAACGTAATAGTGTTTTACTTTTTGTAATTCCTGCAGATAGTAAAAACCATAGAGAAGAATTTGATATTCTATATAGTGAGTTAGAACAATACAATCCTGAATTACTGCAAAAAGATTTCCTTATAGCTATTAGTAAAGAAGATATGCTTGATGAAGAGTTAAAAGCTGAAATTAGCAAAGAACTACCGAGTAATATTCCACACATTTATTTTAGTGCAGTGCAACAAAAGGGTTTACAAACTCTTAAAGATAAACTTTGGGAAATGCTGAATAAAGCAATTTAACTAATGCTTTGTTGATACAATGTTGCAATAGTTTTAAGTACTTCAACTTTTTCAGTTAACATTTTAGTTCCAAAATTTTTAACTAGTTTTTGGTTATTGATTTTATTGTAAAAAGCTTCATTTTTTGCTCCAATCTCTTGTATCATCCTATTCAAATGGGTTTCAAAACTTGGATGAGATACATCATACAACACTTCATTATTAACCATACCAAAACTTACATAATTATGCTCAATATTTTTGGGCAAACTACTTTTTGCATCTTTAACTTTTTCTTGGCTACTAAAAAGTTGAATGGCGTAGTTTTTTGGGGTAAGCATTTTAACAAACCATTGTTTTGGTGCGGGTTTTCCTATTAAAAAAATCTCGCTGGTAAAAGGCTCAATTGTTTTTAAAACATAAGTTACATCATCAATTTCATAAGCCTTAATTTTATTTATTGGCAATTCAATTGTTTTTTTCTCTTTTGGAAAACTTAACGATGCTAAAGGATATAAGTCGCTTGAAGTGTTTAAACTTAAATAACCAAGATGCACTGAATTATCATTTAAATAAACATTAGCTCTAACATTTGAAAAATAATTGGCATGATGAAATTTGGTACTAGCTACTTCAAAAGTTGAAGTACAACTTTGCAAAATGATTGCAACTGTTACTAAATTAAATATGTACTTTATACAAAATTTATGGCTTTGCATGTGCATCGTCGTTTATACTATCATATAAACAACACAGAATGTAATTTGTTTAAACAATTTTAACCTTTATGGGTAAATAATTAATCTAAACTTGTGCAACTTAATTGCCCAAAATTTTCTTTACCAAATTTGCTTTGTGTGTAACATCAGCAATATCAAAACCCAGAATTGTAATATGCCCCATTTTTCTTCCTGGCTTTACACTTTGCTTGCCATACCAATGAAGAAATGTATTTGATTGCTTTAACAATTCAGGCATCCAAGCTGTATTTGGCAGTCCATTTTCATTTTCTTTACCCACTATGTTTACAATAGCACTAGGCATTTTTGGATTAGTATTTCCTAATGGATAATCCAATAAAATTCTAATTAGCATATCAAACTGGCTACAAAAATTAGCTTCAATAGTATGATGTCCACTGTTGTGTACACGAGGTGCAGTTTCATTAACCCATATTTCGCCATTTTTATCAATAAACATTTCAATAGCAAAAACACCTGCACTATCAAACAATTGGGCCAATTTGAAAGCTATAGCTTCGGCTACATAAAAAAGTTTTTCAGATAAATTTACTGGGGAAATTTGATAATCTAATAAATTCAAATATGGATTTACAACCATTTCTACTGGAGGATAAATTACTATTTTTTTATGGATGTCAACAGCAACCATAATGGCTATTTCCTTTTCAATTTCAACTTTTTTTTCTAAAACACTTGGGGCATCAAAAGCATGATTAAATTGAGTATCATTTTCAATTACCTGTACTCCCTTTCCATCATACCCACCCTCTCCTATTTTATGAACTGCTGGCAACAAATGATGATTGTTAATTACATCTTCTTTGGAAAGTGTGACTACAAAATCTGGTGATGGAATTTGATGTGTTTTGTAAAATTCTTTTTGAGTAATTTTATTTTTAATTGTTTTAATTACAGCAACTTTTGGAATAATGGTTAATCCATCTTTTTCAAGTTGTTCCAAAGCATCAATATTTACATTTTCAATTTCAATGGTTAGTACATCAACTTGCTTTCCAAAAGCCATTACATCATCAAAATTAGTGATACTGCCTTTTATAAAATGATGACACAAACTAGCCGCTGGGCAATTAGCATCATTCTCTAGAATATAAGTTATACAAGGATAATTTGCTGCAGCTTGCAACAACATTTTACCTAATTGTCCACCTCCAAGTATGCCAATTTTTTTCATAGTATTTATTTGAATTTTAATTGAGAAGTTTGTGTGCCTGTGTATAGCTTAATTTATTTTTTATTGTTGCTTTGTGCATTAAAAAGTAAGTTGTATTTACTCTTGCAGCAGTTTTTAAAACAGTAGCATCGGCAATTAAAAAGTTGAGTTTTTTGTTATTTACAACATTAATTATTTTTGGTGAACTACAAACTACAAAAACAGGAAAACCTTTAGCTATAAAATTATTAATGGCCTCATCAACTAATTGAGTTTTTAAAGACGCTTCAATTTTATTTACAATAATTAACACATATTTATCTTGCTCAAAAATAGCAGTAGTTGTATCGTTTCCTTGTAACGAAAACAGGGTGAAATCTTTAATTTTTGGCTCAGCATTCCCTTTTCTTATTACCTTGTCTTCTCTCTTGTCTAAAATATAAGTGCTATCAAAATCATCAGGAAAATTGTCTCCAATAATCTCTACTTTCTTCCCTTTAGTATTATACAAAGAAATGGTTACAATACTATCTGAAATTGCTCCAACGGGCATTTGCATTTGTTCCAAAACATTATTACCTTTTTTATATGGCAAACAATCGGCAAATGGCAAATTTTTCAACACATAAAATTGTAACATTAAGCAAATTACAAAATTTAATAAAACTACTATTAAGCCAATTTTTGGTTTAAAATAAGTTACAAAATATTTTTGGTTAATAATAAGAAAAATGGCTAATACTAATAAAATAATGTCTTTGGCAAATGTTTGATGTGGGGTAAGTGGAATACAATCGCCAAAGCAACCACAAGCCTTTATTTTGCCACTGTATAAAACATAATAAGTAAGAAAAGTAAAAAAAGCTATCAGCAAAAGCAAGAGCCAAGAGGCTAACTTTTTTTGCCATCCAATTATTATAGCTAACCCTATAACAACCTCCAAGGTATTCATGGCAATCGATGCAAATAGGGTGTAATTGTGAAGTCCATGCCAACCCCAAGCTTCAAAAAATTCTTGCATTTTGTAGCTCAAGCCTAATGGATCATTGGCTTTTACTAATCCACTAAATATAAACAATACTCCAACCACCCATCTAATTATTGAAACAACAATTTGCATTGAATATAATTTAAAAGCAAATAAAAAATATTGTAATGAAACAATTTACAAAGTGCATAAGTTGTAACAAAAAATAAAATAAATATGGTTTCCTTAACTAAGTTTACTATTTTTATGTTCTAATTAATAAAAAAATGAAAAAAATTTTCGCAACATTATTATCATTTGCCATTTTAGGGTTAAGTGTACAAGCACAAACTAAGCAAGAAGTTAAAAAGCCTGCAACAACTACAAAAGCTGCAGCACCTAAAAAAGCTGATGGCACTCCAGACATGCGTTATAAAGCAAATCAAAAAGCTGCTCCAACAGCAAAACCTGCTGGTCCAACAAAAGCTGATGGCTCTCCAGATATGCGATATAAAGCAAATCAAAAAGCTGCTCCAACAGCCACTCCAAAAAAGAAAGGATAATTAAAAGATACCTTATACAAAAGCCCCAAATTTGGGGCTTTTGTATTTCTAATGAATTTAAGAGGTGAGTTAAACTATGGAGCAATAGGTAATTCTACAAAGAAGGTTGTTCCATTGCTAGTAGTTTCGAACCAAATTTTCCCATGAGCATTATCAACAATTCCTTTACAAATTGCCAATCCTAATCCTGTGCCAGATGACTTTGTAGTAAAATTTGGTTTAAAAATATTATCTACATGCTCACTAGCAATTCCTTTACCATTATCACAAATACTTACTATTACAGAAGTGTTGATTATTACTTGTTGAACTAGAATGGTAGGATTTTCATTTCCATCAAAATCACTTGCTTCTATTGCATTCTTAAAAAGGTTTGTAAACAATCTATTTATTTGTAATTTATCTGCAAAAACAATTGCTTTTTTCCTAGATAGCGTAAATGTAAAATTTACTTTGGCATACCCATTGTATAGATGATGAAGTTGATTTATTAATTCATTTAAATCAAAGTTCACTGCATTAACACTTGTAATATTAGCAAATTGTGAAAAGTCATTGGCAATTTTTGCAAGCTGATCAATTTGCTGAACTAAAGTTTCGACTACCTTATTGGTTAATTCTTCTGCTTTTTGTGGCTGTTGTTTTATTTGATATTGTAAGTGTTGAATGCTTAATTTCATTGGCGTAAGTGGATTTTTAATTTCGTGTGCAACTTGCTTTGCCATTTCTTTCCAAGCACCTTCTCTTTCAGTTAAAGCTAAAACCTTTGCACTTTCGGAGAGCTTTAAAACCATTGCATTATACTGACTTACTAACACACCAATTTCATCTTTCCTATTCCATTCAATTGTTTCATTAATTTCATTAATGTTTATCTTGTTCATTTTTGAACCAATAATTTTTAAACTATTGGTAAGCTGATTAGCAAAGTAATACACTATAATAAAAATGACTAGAAAAAACAAGGCACTAAAATTTACTAAAGTTGCAATTAGCCCTGTAGTTTCGTTTTGAAGATATGCTTCAACTTTTTCGAAAGACAACCTTATAAAACCAACACTACTATTGTTTTTTGATATAGTTAAATAAATAGATTTATAACTTAAATTGTTGAAACGTTCATTTGTTATAATGTATAATGGCTTGTTTAGTTTAAACTCAGTTAAAACCATTTTGTTCATTAGTAACTTTGAATCTAATATGTCATTTATGGTAGTGTCACTAGTGTAATAGCTAATTCCATAGTTATCGAATAGTGTGAAGGCTGTTGAATTTTTTACAGTACTTAATAACTCCTTTTGCCAATTAACATGTTTAAAAGAATCAATACTATGTTGTTTAAAATAGCTGTTAATGGTTTGTATTGTTTCGTTACCTTGAGTTACTAAACTAGTTTCTATACCTTTCTCAAAATTTTTAATAAAGTATCTTATTGTAAACGTTGCTAAAACTATGTAAATACTTACTAACGCTAATACTACGATTAATAAAATTTGTGACCGAATGGTAAGGCTAAAATAGGCTTTATACTTTTCTTTTTTAAATAAAAACAGTTTTGGAAAAATGATTACAAAAAAAGACATTACAAAAAAACAAACTATAAAATAATTAAATAGCGTTATCAGTAATAAAATATTATTGTTGGCTTTAATAATTACAATATCAATTCCATCTTTCTTAAAAGTTGTTGTATAAATAATATTATTAGTAAATACTTGATTAGTGCTAGTGTTACCATTCAATTTTTGTTTAAAAGGGTAATTACCAAAATAATTAACCAACGTATCATTCTTGTAAACACCAATATTGTAAACATTACTATAGCTGTTACCTTGTAAGTTAAACTCCTCTTTTAAACCAATTAAAGCATGCATTCTTTCTGCAACTTTATACTGCTGCTCTACTTGTAACTTATTTATTTGGTTGTGCAAAACTGTACTACAAGTAAATGAAAAAAATACAATCGAAGTTAATAATAATCCGAAGGTTTTTTTGGCAATTGATACCTTAAACCAGTTTGTTGACAAAAGGAAAACGTATGCAATTTGCCATAAAAATATCCACAAAAAAGGCTCTAAATTTTGAGGATTGAAAATACAAAAAATTATAGTTACTAAACCCAAAAGCAATAACTGTAATCCAAAACTAATTTTATTATTTGTAAAGTGTAAAAATAAAAGGTTAGTTACCCTTAAATACAAAAATACTAAGCCACTAAGAGCAGCAAATGCAGCAATAGTAAAACGGTCTAAACTATAAAAATCAAGTGCATTCAAAGGAATTTGAGAATCTAAAACCAGCGACTGAATTACTTTTATACAAACAATGGTAAATGCATTGAAAAGCAGCAAATGCAAAAAAGCAACAAACGTTGGGAATTTAGCTTGGTAATGCCGAATAATATTAAAATTATGGTACCTTAAAAATCCTAAAATCCAGCTTACAAAAAATATATTTATTAATAAATCACCTAATGATTTATTGATTTTATTGGATGCATATATTGTAGGATCAAAAAGAGAAAGTTTTGAAGTATCTAATGGATATGGAAGAAAATAAAAACATAATCTAATAATTAACAATGTAAAAAATACTATTAAAAAAGCCTTAGAAAAACTCACATGAACAGATATTTTAGTAGTTATTTTGTGTATATAAATAAAAAATAAAATAAAGGAAATGCAAATTAAAATAACACACAAATTGTTATAACCACCAGTTAAGCTAGAAGTATTTTTATTTATAAATAATCTTGGTTTTGTTGTAATTTTTAGATAATTGTAAGCTGCAATGGTATCTAAATAAAATACTTTATTTAAATATTCAAAATTTACAATACTCGAAGAGGAATTAGTGTTTTGGTACTGTAATGGAATAACAACTTGAACAATTTCGTTTTTACTAGCTATGAACTTTTGATGAACCTCATCAATTTTTTTATCTCTAAAACTTAAAAAAGATGTATCAATTTTTTTATTTAATAATTTATAATCAAACTCGTAATTATTGTTGTTCCAATAGATGTTTATTGAGTCGAAACTTTTAAAGGTTTTTACAATAACACCAATATTTTTTAAATCTTTTGTAGCTACTTCGTTATAATTACTAAAAACAGAATTTATTAATTTATTTTGAGTTTTATAAAACTCATCTAACTTAAATTTTACATTGCCAATTAGTAATTTATCATTATCATATTTGTGAACTAATAATGAAAATCCATAAAATAAAATTGCTAAAATTAATAACCAATTGTACTTTTTTAATATTTTAAAAGTATGGTTCATTCTAAGAATTTTGCTTTTTTACGATGTTCCATATAGTATCCATTTCTTGTAATGTTAAATTATCTAAACTTTTATTAAGTGTATGGGCATAGGCTTCCATTTTCAAAAAACGGTTAATAAATTTTTTATTAACTTTCTCTAAAGCTAACTCTGCATCAATATTTAAAAATCTACTATAATTTATTAAACTAAATAAAACATCCCCAAACTCTTCTTCAATGTGATTTTGATTATTTTCTTCAACTGCTTCACTTAATTCGGCAATCTCTTCTTCAACCTTCTTGTAAACATCTTCTTTGTTTTCCCATTCAAAACCAACAGTTTTTGACTTTTCTTGAATTTTAATTGCTTTTTGAATGGCTGGCAATGCTTTTGGAATTCCATCAAAAATACTAATACGAGCTTTTTCTTTTTGTTTAATGGCTTCCCAATTTTGTTTTACCTCATCGCTATTTTCTACATGCACATTTCCATAAATATGTGGATGCCTACGTATTAGTTTCTCAGCTATGGTTTCTAAAACATCGTTTAAAGTAAATTTATTCTCTTCACTGGCTATTTTAGTATAAAACAATAGGTGCAAAAACAAATCGCCTAATTCTTCTTTAATGTTATCCCAATCATTATTATCAATGCCATCTATCAACTCATAAGTTTCTTCAATAGTCATATTTCGCAAACTATGAATAGTTTGCTTTTTATCCCAAGGGCATTTTTCCCTTAA
>JBMLOQ010000037.1:25286-37054 GCA_049242885.1 Chitinophagaceae bacterium | reverse complement strand
AAATTACTTATGCGTACACTATTAAAAAATGCACATATTGTAACTGCAGTAGATAACTACATTGCAGATATTTTAATTGATGGCGAAACTATTGCTGCCATTGGTAAGTTAAGTGTAGATGAGTCAACTATTGATAAGGTTATTGACATTCAAGGCAACTTAGTAACTCCTGGTGGCATAGACCCTCATGTGCATTTAGAAATGCCATTTATGGGTACTTTTAGTAGCGATAGTTACGAAACAGGTACAAAAGCTGCATTGTTTGGTGGTACTACAACGGTAATTGATTTTGTATTACAAACACAAGGTAAAAGTTTGCAACATGCACTAAACGATTGGAATAGTAGAGCAAAAGGTAATACCTTGTGTGATTATAGTTTCCACATGGCAGTTACAGATTATAATGATGAAACCAAAAAAGAAATTCAACATTTTATAGAAAACGAAGGTATTACTTCTTTTAAAACCTTTATGGCTTACAAAGGTGCTTTAATGATTGATGATAGGCAGATGATTGGTTTAATGCAAGAAGTAAAAAAGCATGGTGGATTAATAAATGTACATGCTACCAATGGTGATATGATTGATTATTTAATAGCAAAGCACAAAGCCGAAGGTAAATTAGCTCCATTATACCATTATTTATCTCAGCCAGAAGTTACTGAAGCCGAAGCTAGTGCAAGGTTTGCAGACTTAGCTAATTATACAGGTTGTCCTGGTTATATTGTGCACCTAACTTGCGAAGGAGCGTTGAATGCTGTAAGAAATGCTACCAAAAGAAATCAAAAAGTATTTGTAGAAACTTGTATTCAGTATTTAACCTTAGATGCTAGTTTGTATGAGCAAAACTTTGAAGGTGCAAAATGGGTGATGAGCCCACCACTTAGAGAAAAGAAAGATCAAGCAACTTTATGGGCAGGTATAAATCAAGGGTTGGTGCAAGTGGTTGCAACAGACCATTGCCCTTTTATGTGGGAACAAAAACTAATGGGCAAAGACGATTTTAGTAAAATTCCAAATGGTCATCCAGCTATTGAAAATAGAATGGAATTGTTGTTTAGCGAAGGGGTACAAAAAGGAAAAATTACCCTCAATAAATTTGTAGAAGTAAGTAGCACCAATGCAGCTAAAATATTTGGTATGTATCCCAAAAAAGGCACAATTGCTGTAGGTAGCGATGCTGATATTGTAATTTGGAACGAAAACGAAAATCATACCATAAGTGCCACAACCCACCACATGAATGTAGATTATAGTGGCTATGAAGGTTGGGAATGTAAGGGTAAAATTAAACAAGTTTTTTTAAGAGGAAGCCTTGTAATAGATAACAACCAATGCACCATTAACAAAGGTTTTGGGCAGTTTATAAAGAGAAATAAAGTTGCAGGATTTGTTTAGTTTATTTTATTCATAACTTACTGCAAAAGTTATATGTTGAACAAATCGAGTCATTATATTTCTATTATTATATTTCATTGGCTGCCAATTTGGTGATATTTTTAAAACTCTAATGGCCTCTTCAACTAATTTTGAATGAGCTTTAAAAGGATTTAGCGAAAAAGGATTTATTACTTTACCTGTTTCGTCTACTATAAAATTAACTCTAACAGTAGATTTTGCCGAGTTTTCTCCCTTGGGTATTTTTATATATTTTGAACCTAATTCAGCATTCAAATATTTAGTTAAATATTTTACCCAACCTTCAGTGCCTCCAATAAATTCAGCGTTTTTAATTATGGATGATACACCAATTTTGCTTATAGGTAAGTTTATGACTAAAGTTTCATTTTCAATTTTATTATTTTCTTCAATACTAATAGTTTTTGCTTCAAGTGAAAAATAGTTTTTGACTTCCATTTTATAGTATAAATCAAATAAAAACCAATTTTCATAAATGTTACTATCAAGTACAATTCGCTCTAAAACATCATTAAATTTTTTGATTGTAATTTTATTACATTTATATCCAAAATATAACTCTTTAAGGGGCTCAATTTTATAATCTATAATTCTTGAGGTATCTGATTCAATATTAAAAAGACTGTCTATTCCTGCATATTTTTTATAGCTTTTAATTGGATTTTTATATACAGTTTCTTCACCATAAATTTTTTTGCTATTAAATTCAAAAATAAAATATTTAGTAGTATCACCCATAAAAAGAGATTGCTTCCACTGCTCCTCACTAATTTCTTTAATTCTAGAAGTTAACGTATTTGCAAACTTTAATGTTCCATTAAAATATTTTTTTTGAGCATTAATATTTTTAAATAACAATGTAAGAACAATAAATAAAATTTTAAAATATGAATTCATAATACTATATTTTTTTGTGGTTTTTCAAAGATAAGTTGTTTATATTTTATTCAACATTCTTAAAACTTATCTTTGCCAAAAGCAAATTATTTTGACTAGCAAAGTATTTTTATTTACCCCACCTTTTACTCAACTCAATACACCATATCCTGCAACAGCTTATTTAAAAGGGTTTTTAAACACAAAAAACATTTCATCCACCCAAGCAGATTTAGGAATTGAGGTAACTTTAAAAATATTTAGCAAAGAAGGTCTTACAAAAGTTTTTTCATATTTCCCTCCTTTGGAGGGGTTAGGGGTGGTTTTGGACGACAATTTTAAAAGAATATTTACATTAAAAGAAGACTACATCAACACTATTGATGCTGTAATCCTTTTCCTTCAAAACAATAATCCAACTTTAGCACATTTAATTGCAAGCAGAAATTTTTTACCCGAAGCTAATCGTTTTAAACAAATCGATGATATGGTTTGGGCTTTTGGGAAAATGGGCATTCAAGATAAAGCTAAATATATTGCTACTTTGTATTTAGAAGATTTGAGTGACTATATAAAGTCTAATGTTGACAAATATTTTGGCTTTAGTAGGTATGCCGAAAAATTGGCTCGTAGTGCAAATAGTTTTGATGAATTATACAACGAATTGCAACAACCTTTAAGTTTTGTAGATACTATACTCATTGAAATTTTAAACCAAAAATTAGAAACTATAAATCCACAACTGATTTGCATCACAGCTCCATTTCCTGGAAATGTATTTTCAGCTTTGCGATGTGGCCAGTTTATAAAAAAACATTTTCCCGAAATTAAAGTTGCATTTGGTGGCGGGTTTGCAAATACAGAATTGAGAAGTTTAAAAGATAAAAGAGTTTTTGAGTATTTCGATTTTATTACTTTAGATGATGGCGAGGCACCAATTGAAAATTTAGTAAAGTATATTGATAAAGTAATTGAACTAGAGGATTTAAAAAGAACATTTATTTTAAAAAATAATGAAGTTGTTTATATAAATAATTCAAGCTGTAAAGATTATAGTCATGCAGAAATTGGCACACCAGATTATTCTAATTTATTATTAGATAAATATATTAGTGCAATAGAAATTATAAACCCCATGCATAGTTTATGGAGTGATGGAAGGTGGAATAAGCTAACTATGGCTCATGGTTGCTATTGGGGTAAATGTACTTTTTGTGATATTAGCTTAGACTATATAAAAATTTACGAGCCCATTACAGCAAATTTACTTTGCGATAGAATGGAAGAGCTCATTAAAACAACAGGAGTTAATGGTTTTCATTTTGTAGATGAAGCTGCACCACCTGCTTTAATGAAGGCTTTGGCTTTAGAAATTATCAAACGAAAATTGGTGGTTAGTTGGTGGACAAATGTTCGTTTTGAAAAAAGCTTTACAAGAGATACTTGCTTACTATTAAAAGAAAGTGGTTGTATTGGCGTTAGTGGTGGATTAGAAGTTGCAAGTGATAGATTGTTGCAACTGATAAATAAAGGAATTACTGTAGCTCAAGTAGCTCAAGTAAATGCCAATTTTACCAATGCTGGCATTATGGTTCATGCTTATTTAATGTATGGATTTCCTACACAAACAGCACAAGAAACTATCGACAGTTTAGAAATGGTAAGGCAAATGTTTGAAGCCAATATTTTGCAAAGTGCTTTTTGGCATTTATTTACCATGACTGCACATAGCCCTGTAGGCTTAGAGCCTGAAAAGTTTAACGTTAAAAAAGCTAAAGAAGTAGCTATAACTTTTGCTGATAATGATATTGAGCATATTGATGAAACAGGTACTAATCATGATGACTTTAGTTTTGGTTTAAAAAAATCGCTTCACAATTACATGCACCAAATTGGATTTGACTTTCCTTTGAGTAAATGGTTTGATTTTAAAGTTCCAAAAACAAGTATTCCATCCAACTACATTAGCAATATTATAGAAACTGCTTTTCATCAAAATAAGCCAACCTCTAAAATCATCTTTATTGGCAATATGCCTACTTGCAATATCATTACCAAAACCAAAAAAGGAAGTAGCTGGCAAGTAGCCCAATTAAATTTTGAAACTAAAACAGAAACCATAATTATTAATATTGATGAAGATAAAGCAAATTGGTTGCTTACAATGCTTCCAAAGTTTTTAATAAAAAACCTTAAAACTTATACCTTGCAGGAAGTACAAAAAGAGTATGAAGCATTTGGACTAGAAAATTTTGAACTGTTTTGGGATAATAAACCAATGAATACCTTGTATAAGGCAGGATTGTTGTGTTTGTAATTTGATTAAGATAATAGACCTCTTCGACAATTTAAATTCATAATTTCGAGAACGTCATTTCGAAGGTTCTTGCCTGAGAAATCTCCAAAATTTTGTGAGATTTCTCCTTCGTTCCTCAGTCGAAATGACGAATAAGTATAAATTATCGAAGAGGTCTAATTTTATTTTCATGTTTATACAACCTTTTTCTTAATTATCACAAAATTAAATGGCATTTAAAATGGTAAAGGGTAAACCATTTACAGCTTACCCTTTGGAGTTTTGAAATTAAACAAAAACTAGAATTTATCTGGTAAACTCAAAAAAGGAGATTTACCATCAGTAATAATTAATTTACTGTTATTTGATTGACTCAATTGTCTAAATGCTTCAATTTGTTTAAACTTTAAAACTGAGGGACTTAATGATTTATTGATTGTATCATTTGCTCTTCTGGTAGCATCAGCTTCAATTTTAATAGCATTAGCTTTACCTTCTGCTTCAATTTCTGTAACTCTTTTTCTGGCTTCAGCCCCAATGATGGTAGCATTTTTTTCACCTTCTGCTTGAATACGTGCAATCTCTTTTTTACCTTCTGCTTCAATTATTCTTCTTTCAGCATCACGTTTTTCTTTCTCTTTTACAAATTCCATGCGTTGAGCATCTTGTTCGGCTTGTAATTTTTCTTCAATTGTACGAGCTAAGCCATCGGGTAATTTAATATTTTTCATCAACACATTGTCAACCATAAAACCACGTTTTTCAAGAATATCTGCCATTTGGCGTTTAATTGCTGCTTCTATTTGAGATCTATCACCACTGTGCATGTCTTTTGCATAAAACTTGGCACATATATCGGCTGCGGCACTTCTAAAAACAGGAAGTATTACTTCGTTTTCGTAACCTAAGCCAATTGTTTGTACAATTTGAGGAGCCATTTCACCCTTAATTCTATATAGAATAGAAATATCAGTTCTTATGGTTAATCCCTCTTTTGATGGTAAATCACTTCTAACTTCAAGGTTTACAACCTTGGTTGGTACTTTTATGAAAGTTTGTGTAAAAGGATTAAACCATCTTGCACCTTGCTCAAAAGCTACAGGGTTTATTTTTCCTAAACTACGTTTTACACCCACTTCACCTTGGCGTACAATGGTACATGCAGTTAATGATAGAGCTACTGCGGCTACAATTAAAATTTTGTTCATAGTAAATGTTTTTGTTTAAAATATTTATAACAAATCAGCATTTTACTAGTTCAAAACAAAATGTTAAATCCCAATTTTTTTAATAAAAAAAGCCACCAAAATGGTGGCTAATTATTTATATACTTGTTTGCTTCTATTTTTCTTTTTTAAATATTGCATAAATTTCTACTACTAAACCCAATAAAATTAATATTGGAGCAACAGTAATTCTCATTTTACTGTAAACCACGTTTGTATCGAATGTATTTGGGTCGGCATTTTTACCTCCACTCATTAATAAAAAACCAGCTAAAACTAAAGCAGCACCAACTGCCATAAAAATGTAGTTTGTTTTAGTAAATAATGGGGTAGATGATTTATTAGTACTCATAATTTTAAATTATACTGGCAAAATAAAGGATTTGTTTAGTAACGATTTCTGTTTTTTTTATTATTGGTTTAATATAAATCGTCGAGTTTCATTTTTAAGTATTTACGTACACTTCTAAAAGTACTTAAAAATGTAATTAAAACACCTAAGATTATTATGCCTCCAAACAGTAATAAATTTAATTGCATGTTATGGATTTTTTTAAAATCTGGGATAGCATTTTCGGCAATCTTCATTATTCCAAATAAAATAGCAATGGCAATTAAGGCACTTATAAAACCATACAAAACAGCTTGCAAACTCATAGGTTTTAAAATAAATCCTCTTGTAGCACCCACCATTTGCATAGTTTTTATTAAAAATCTGTTGCTAAACATGGCAAGTTTAATGGTATTGTCAATTATAAATATTACCAAAACTGCTAAGATTATCGAAAAAACTAAGAGGGCAATTTCAGTTTTTCGAACTACCTTATCCATGTTTGTAATTAACACTGGAGGATAATTTACTTCGGTAATTTGATTAGCAAAAGCAATTTGAATTTTGTCTTTTAATCTACTTAAACTATCTTGGTTTACATGTGTTTCTTTAACATTAAAATCAATACTTTCTGGTAAAGGGTTAGTTTCTAAAATGGTAGCCCAATCTTCGTTGTTTTCTTTGTTCCAAATTTGTTTAGCTTTTTCTTTATCAACATATTCCACATTTAAAGCAAAGTTTTGGCTAGCAACGTATTGTCTTATTTGCTCTACAGTGTCTTTGTTTAGGGTACGTAAATAAATACTAATACGTACATCTTCTTTCATTGCTTTTTCAATACTACGAGTATTTAAGATAAGCCATCCCATAAGCCCTGTGATTAGTAAAACAAGGGCTACACCAATAATACTATAAATATAATTTGGTCTGCTATTTTTTATTGAACTTCTGCCTTCGGTTGCCATTAAAATAAATTTGTTGCAAACTTAACAATTAAAACTATTTAAGTTGTAGCTTTAACTTTTTTAAAACAACTTAGCTTAAAACAGTATGTTAAACTTAATCGTTATTTGTATGTTTTATTTACTTTCACAAACTTGCAACATTTTTGTTGTAATTTGAATCATTTAGTGTATGAAGAAAATAGTTTTTCTTTTTTTATTGATAATTTCTTGTACAGTAGGCAAGGCAACTCATATTTCTGGGGGAGAACTGTTTTATAGGTATGTTGGTGCAGGTGCTGCTGCTAATACAAGTAGATATGAAATAACGATGCGTTTATTGAGAGAATGTAGCAGTCCAGGTGCACCATTAAATGGCGAAGTTGTAAATATTGGAATTTACAATGCTGCCACACTTGCTTTGACCAATACATTAACTTTAGCTCAAACTTTTACAGGAGCCCCACCAAGTATAAGAAATACTCAAGGAACAAATGCTTGTTTAACAGTTTTTATATCTGTTTGTTATCAAGTAGGGATTTATCAATCTACAATAGATTTACCAAATACTGCTAATGGTTATATGCTTAGTTGGACAAGATATAGCAGAATGGATTTACAAAATTCAAACAATCCAATGGGTGCCATTTACACAACAAGTATTCCAGGCACCACATTAATTGGAACAACTGGGGTAAATAGTAGTCCAAAGTTTATTGATAAAGACACGGCTCTTGTATGTTTTAGTAGTAGATTTTCTTTAGATTTTGGAGCTGTTGATGCAGATGGAGACTCGCTTACTTATGAATTTTGTGATGCCTTTACTGGAGGCAATTCAGCTGATCCAAACCCTCCACCTTCAACTAGTTTATCATTGCCAACCTTATCTTACATTTCTCCTTATAGTGGATTAAATCCAATGGGAAATGCAGTAACCATTAACAGAAAAACAGGAATTATTTCTGGTAGATCACCAGCTGCTACTGGGCCTTATGTGTTGTGTGTTTGCGTAACAGAATGGCGAAATGGAGTAGCCATTAATAAGCATAGGAAAGATTTTATTGTACGTGTTGGTAATTGTAATTTACCAAGTGCCGAACTCCAACAACCAGGTTATTTAAATTGTAAATCTTTTACAAATAATTTTGAAAACCTTTCTACCTCGCCAAGTATTACAAATTACACTTGGAGTTTTGGACAACCATTTAGAGGAAGTTTAGATACATCTCGATTGCCAACCCCTACCTATACTTATACAGATACAGGTACTTTTGTAGTGCGTTTATTAATATCTAATAACTTTGGTTGTACATCTGAAGATACAAGTGTGATGAGGGTTTACCCAGGTTTAAAAGCTAACTTTACAGCAACAGGAAATTGTTATTTAAATCCTTACGTTTTTAATAGCAACGGCAGTACCAATACTTATGGACCTATAACTAGCTATGCCTGGGATTTTGGGCAAACAACCATTACAACTGATACTTCAACTCAGCGAAATACAACTTATACATATCCTAATGCTGGCAATAAAACAGTACAATTAATTGTAGGAAATACTTTTGGTTGTTTTGATACATTGGCTAACCCCATTTTGGTTTTAGATAAGCCAATTATAAATTTACCTTTTAGAGATACTTTAATTTGTAGTATTGATACACTTCCATTACGCAGTAATACAGGGCCAGGAATTATTTCTTGGACGCCTAATTATAATATTCAAAGCACCACTATAAACAATCCATTTGTTTTTCCAAAAGATACAACTGTATATAAAATTACTGTTACAGAAAATGGTTGTGTAAATACAGATTCCATAACGGTAAATGTGCTAGATTTTATAACTGTAGATGCTGGGGTGGATACAACAATTTGTGCAACTGATACCATTACCTTAAGACCAATAAGCCAAGCTCTGGGTTATTTATGGTCACCAACCACCGCTATGAATAATAATCTTATTAAAAATCCAAAAATTGCCCCAACCAGTTATACAAAATATTATGTGACAGCCAATTTAGGAAAGTGTCAAGATAGGGATAGTGTTCAAATTTTTCCATTCCCTTATCCACAAGTTATTGCATCAGCAGATACTACTATTTGTTTTGGAAGACGAACTCCAATTAGTGCAACTATTGCTGCTGATAGATTTGTATGGCAGCCAAGTAATAGTTTAATAAATGCAACTACATTAAACCCTACAGCTGGCCCAAGTGCAACTACAAATTATATAATTACTGCTAATTACAATACTGGTTGCTTAAAACCAAGAAGTGACACAGTAACAGTAAATGTAGTGCCATTATTTAATGTATTTGCAGGTAGGGATACTTTTGTAGTGGTTAATCAACCATTACAATTAAATGCATTAGTACAAGATACTACTGGAAAATCCTTTACTTGGATTCCATCGTCTCATTTAAACAATGCTACTATTCGTAATCCAATTGCAACGCTGCCTAGCAGTGTGGATAGCATTGTGTATCAAGTAACTGCAAGAGTTATGCCTAATTGTATAGCAACTGATGATATTAAAGTTAGGGTGTTTAAAACAGCACCAGATATATTTGTACCTAGTGCCTTTACACCAAATACAGATGGATTAAATGAAGTGCTAAAACCAATAGCCATAGGAATTACAAAAATTGACTATTTCAATATTTTTAACAGGTGGGGGCAATTATTATTTACAACCAATGAAATTGGCAAAGGTTGGAATGGTGTTTTCAATGGAACAAAACAACCTAGTGGCACTTATGTTTATCAGGTTCAAGGAGTTGATTTTTTAGGCAATGTAATTACAAAAAAAGGCACAATAGTTTTAATACGATAGTTTTTTAGTATCAACCTTTTACTAACTTGTAATTCTTTAGTGAAGATGATTTTAACCTAATAAATTTAAATTCTTAAAACTTATTTAACTTTAGTTATCCATATTTTTTGCTTTAAAAAGCAAGCCCCTATTTTTACCCAATGAAGATTTTGAAATTCTTATTTAGCATTTACGGCTTGCTAACTTTTATTTTAGTAATGTTTATAGCGTTACCTTTTATTTTAATAGGTTCTTGTTTTGGAGTTAAAGGGGGAAATTTTATCTACAAAGTTTGTAAAGTATGGGCTTTTGTTTGGTATTGTACCATTGGAATTATTCATAAGAATATCTACGAAAAGCCACACAATAAAGATAAACAATACATATTCGTAGCCAATCATGTGTCTTATTTAGACATTCCACCTATTGTACTTTGTGTGCAACAAGCTATAAGAGTTTTGGGCAAATACGAGATGGTAAAAATTCCCATTTTTGGTTGGGTGTATAAGGCTACAGTAATTTTAGTAGATAGAAGTAGTCCAGAAAAAAGAAGTAAAAGTGTACGAGCTTTAAAAGCTGCACTAAATAAAGGAATTTCTATTTTTTTATTTCCTGAAGGCACTTTTAATGAAAGTGATCAACCTCTTAAAAGTTTTTTTGATGGAGCATTTAAGCTAGCAATAGAAAACCAAACACCTATAAAACCATTGTTAATGATTGATACATTGGAAAGATTGCATTTTAAAAGTGTTTTTAGTCTTACTCCAGGATACAATAGAGTGGTTTTTTTGGATGAAATTGACGTTTCTAGTTATACTATAAATGATGTGGCTTTGCTTAGAGATTTAACATATAAACTTATGGATGAAGGTTTAAGGAGGTATAGAACTTATAAAGCTTAAAGTAGAATTTTTATAAGCTTTAAAAACTTTAAGCTAGCCTTATTTTTGAATAAGTAGTCTGTCAAAATTAAATTTAACCTATTACGTTTTGTACATGAGCCAAAAAACAACGCAAGCATATTTAACAGATGTAGGAAAATAATTTTGTAAAAGAGTTTAGAGAGTTGAAAAAGATAAATTAGTTCAGTTAAAGCCAGATGGTTTTATTTCTAAAGAGATTGATTCGTTTAAAGCACTATAAACTTTAGTGTTTAAAACTAGCAAAAATGCTATGCAGCTGATGGTATTTTTGGGTTCAAAGACCAAGCAAGGTATGGGCAAAAAAGCATACTTGCAGCAGTACATTTAATTTTGCAAGAACAGCCATAAACAATAACTATAACAACTATCACAAGCTAGTCAAGTAATATAAAATTATAAAGGCAAAAGATAACTAGTAAAAACCTAACTCGTTTTTTGAAAGTAATCACTGTCTTAAAAAGCGAATAAGAAAATGACCCAAATCTGATGATTTTATATTGATGGATTAATTACAATTTAAAAATTGCGGTCTGATACTTACATTTGAATATTAAATTTACTATTAGCTATAAAAGTTGCAATGAACAAAAAATATGTATATCTAACAATAAGTGCTCTACTGGCATATACATTTTCTTTTACCCAAGAATATAGTTATAAGCATTATGATAATGATAATGGCCTTGCAGGAAATACAGTTTATAGTGTAACACAAGACACAAAAGGATATTTATGGTTTGCAACAGATAATGGATTATCGAGATTTGATGGCGAAAAGTTTACCAATTTTACCACTAAAGATGGATTGCCTGATAATGAAGTAGTTTTAGTTTTTGCCGATTCTTATGGAAGAGTTTGGATTATTACTTTTAATAAAAAAATTTGCTATTTTAAAGATGAAAAAATTAAAACAAAAGAAAATGATTCGCTTTTAAAGCAAATTA
>JBMLOQ010000037.1:0-25186 GCA_049242885.1 Chitinophagaceae bacterium | reverse complement strand
TACATTTAGGGATAAAGAAAACAATTTTTGGTTTTGTACTTTAGGTCATGGGGTATTTAAACTTAAATCCAAAGAAATAAAACTTTATAGTTTTGATGTAAATTCAAATAATTCTGAAGTTTTTGCAGTGAATTATAGTAATAAAAAAATTTTAGCTGGAGTTTCATTTGGCAAACTATATTCTGTTGATATTGAAAAAAAAATTGGAAATAAAATAAGTTTTAGTAATAAAACAGATGAATCCCTAAATGCTATGACAGTTAATAGGCTCACTAGTATTTTACCATTAAACAAGGATTTATTAATTTATGGCTTCGATAGCTATCTTCTAAAACTCGAAAAAAACAACCAAAAGTTTGCTTTTTTAAAACCTATTAAATCATTATCAAAAATTAATGATAAAACAATTTTAGTTGGCACTTCTAATTATGCAGTAACAATGAATGTTGATGATTTAAAAATAATAGATACAATTTATAACCAACGTTGTACTGCTGTTGAGTTCTTTAATAAAGATTATTACATTGGAACTCAAAATGGACTTTACGTAAATAAAAAAAGATTAGATTTTTTAAATGAAAGGGTTACAGCTATTACATATTCTAAGGATTCTATTGTATGGATTGCAACAAATAGTAGTGGTGTATTTGGATTAAAAAATAAAAAAGTATTGTATCATTTAACCGAAAACAATGGTTTAACTTCTAACAATGTAAAATCATTATTTGCCGATTCTACTAGTATTTGGGTTGGTACATTCTCAGGGTTAAATAAAGTAAATAGAAAAACTTTTTCAATCACAAAATTTACAATGGATGATGGCTTACCCTCTAACATCATCAACTCAGTATATGTAGATAAAAATTCTATTTGGTTGGGTACCAATCTTGGCTTAGTAAATTTTGATGAAAACAAAATTGATAAAACTTCTTTTTGCAATATTGATTTAGTGAAAATCAAAAACTCTGATTCTAGTTTAAATACTCAAAAAATTGAATTGGCTTACAACCAAAACAATATAAGTTTTGAGCATACAGGCATAAGCTTTAAGTCGGAAAAAGCGGTTGTATTTTTTTATAAAATGGAGGGTATAGATTCTAATTGGATTGAAACATCTTCACGCATTGTATCTTACCCTTCAATGCCATCTGGCAATTATACTTTTAAAATTTATGCAATAAATAAATTGGGTGTAAAAAGCCCTATACTAAGCTATCCTATACTAGTTAAAAAACCATTTTGGGAAGAAACTTATTTTATAATAGTTACTTCTATTTTGTTTTTAATTTTAGTAGCAATAACAGTACAATATTTTTTAAGTAGAATTAAAAAAAGAAATGCCGAAAAAACAAGGTATTTAAATGAGCTTCATTTTGCTAAACAAATGGCTTTGCAAACACAAATGAATCCTCATTTTATTTTTAACTGCTTAAATAATATTCAAAGATTTATTTTTAAAAATGATATTGAAAATACAAATAAATATCTTACTGAATTTGCAACTTTAATTAGAACTACTTTAGAGAATGCAGATAAGTTATTGATTAATTTATCTGATGAAATAAGCTACTTAAAGATGTATTTGGAGATGGAAAATTTAAGGTTTGATAACAAACTGCATTTTGAATGCATTGTGCATGAAAATGTTGATATTCAAAATTTAGAAATACCAACAATGTTGTTACAGCCCTTTATTGAAAACAGTATTAAACACGGAATTTTAAATTTAAAAGATAGAGAGGGTTTAATTAAACTGGAGTTTTTTATTGAAAATAATTTTTTAAATTGTAAAATAAGTGACAATGGAATTGGTAGAAAAGAAGCCGCTATTTTAAAACTAAATGAAAAACTTTTATTTGAAAGCAAAGGCATAGAAATAACCACTCGAAGAATACAAATGTTCAACTTTAATAAAAAACAAGAAATTAAGTTAGAAATTAAAGATTTATATGATGCTTATGAAAATGCAATTGGAACTGAAGTACATTTACAAATACCAACAGATTTAAATGACAACGATTAAAGCTATTATAGTTGATGATGAATTGGGTAATATCGAAACCCTAACATCAATAATAACGAAATATTGTAAAAATATTGTTTTATGTGGCACAGCAACTACTAATGAAGCTGCTGAAAAGTTGATTTTTGAAGTAAAACCACAACTTGCATTTTTAGATATTCAGCTTCAAAACGAAACTACTTTTCAACTGTTGCAAAACTTAAGTACAATTAATTTCGAAATTATTTTTATTACCGCTTATAATCAATTTGCAATTAATGCAATTAAGTTCTCTGCTATAGATTATTTACTAAAGCCAATAAACATAGACGATTTAAAATTAGCAGTTTCAAAAGCTATAATTAGCATTGAAAGTAAAGATGCTTTTTCTAAAATAAATAATCTTATTAGCAATTTAAGTATAACACAACCTGGGTTAAAAAAAATTGGTATTATAACCTACGAAGGCATGTCGTTTGTAGAAATTGATAATATAATTAGACTAAAGGCCGAAGGTAGTTATACTAAATTTTATTTAAAAAATGGTACTGTTGAACTAACTTCAAAAAACTTAAAGGAGTACGAAGACATTTTACCAAAGCACCAATTTTGTAGAATTCATAACTCACACCTCATTAATCTGAACTTCATAAAAAAATATCAAAAAGGTAGAGGCGGGTTTGTAGTTATGGAAGATGATACAGAAATTGAAGTATCTCACAGAAAAAAAACTGAGTTTTTACAAATGATTAGTAATTTTTAGTAAAAAAACCATTGAAATAAGCTTACGGCTATTCTATTTTTAGCTCACCTATTTTTTATTCAACGCATAAATCAAACGATTTGATAATTATCAATTTCGTATTCTAATATTGCTATATCTTATATATATGAAAAAACATAAAATATAAGTATCTAGTTACAATTAAATTATGAATTATAAATTTAATTGTGGAAGGTTTTGAATATTGTATCTTAGTTTAACCATCAATATATATACAAAGTAGTAGTATACTTTTTAAAGTGGCTGTCTTAAATGGGCAGCCTTTTTTTATTATTATACCCGATTTTTCAGTTATTTTCTCTTTTACTAAAATGGAATAATTGTTTCAATTTGAGGCAATCCATAATAAAAAAGGCTGCCTTAAAATTTTGTTTTAAGGCAGCCTACATTTTATTTATAGTAAAAATTAGTTACCGCTTCCCATCATATCCATTCCCCCACTTTGGTCAGCTTTGGTGTTTTTACGTTTAAATAAACTTACATCAAACTTACCAAATCTATAACTAAAGTTTACTCTTACAATTTGAGGGTCTCTTAAACGAGAGGCTTCTTGGGTAAATAAACCAGTTTGCTCAGAATAAGTGTTAAAAATTTGAGTTCTAAAAATATCATTCATACTAAAATTCAAACTCATACTTTTTCCGTCTTTTAAAGTCCAATCTTTACGCAAGCCTAAATCTATACTCCAGCGTGGCATAATAAATCCTTGTGCTGATGTTTGTGGGCCACCACCACCACCAAACATCATTCCACCTCCACCACCACCTCTTCCACCACCTCCACCACTATTTTGTGGTAGTACAGTTTTGGCAAAATAGTCTCCACTTAGTTGAAAACTCCAACCCTTACCCAATTTAAATGTATTATTTGTTTTTGCAAACCAACTAACTAAACTGTTGGTAAGATTTAAAGTTTTATCATTAATTTGAGAATTGAAAATATTTACATTCACTGTAGCATCCCACCATTTGGTAACTGCCATTCTGTTGGTTAACTCTAAACCTAAACTTGTAGCTGTATTAGCATTTATAAAGGTGGAGAAAAAAGCTGTATCACCTGCAAATAGTTCGTTTTTATCTCTATAAATAAATCTGGTTATTAAATTGTTGGTATGTTTAAAAAATGCAGATACTAAAAAGTTTGCACCTTTTTTATAAGCATTATTATAATTCATTTCAAAACTATGGGTAAACTCTGGGTTTAACCCTGCATTTCCAATATTAATATTTTGAGGATCACTGTAATCTGGGAAAGGCATTAACTGAAAAAAGCTTGGTCTGTTAATTCTTCTGCTATAATTTATTTGAATGTCTTCTTTATCACTTAATTTATTGGTAATAAAGGCACTTGGAAATAAACTTAAAGGAAAATCTACTTTAAAACTTGTTGAATCGGCTCCAGTTTTTTTCTTTAATAAAGTACCTGTATAGTTACTACTTTCTAATCTTAAACCCAGTTGAAAATTCCATTTCTTTGTTTTAAAACTATAAGTAGTGTAAGCTGCAAATACTTGATCGTTAAACTTAAATTTATTACTAATAGCTGGTACACTTATAAATTGATTAGTTAAAGGATCTAAAAATGCTTGATCATTATCGTTTCTAAAATCTCTAATGGCAGCTCTAAGCCCTGCTTCAAGTTTTTTGTTTTCGCTTATAGGATTTTCATAGTCAATTTGAGCAGTAGTAAACTTATTGTCTCCAGCATTTATGCTACGTTGTGCAAATGGCGTTCGTTTTACTGAATTATTTGGGTTGAAAAACCCTGTATTAATATTGCTAAAACCATTGCTAACCGAACTATTGTAGTTTAAATCAGCACCAATATTATGACCAGTTTTTTGGAAATTATGTTTATACGAAACTTGACCTCCAACGTTTTCAAATTGCTGTTCAGAAACAGTTTTTACGTTTTGGTACGATGTAAAAACACTGTTAATAGTGCTGTCAATTCTTTGATCTAAGTCAGAGTCAAACTTGCCTTTAGTGTAGTTTCCTGTAAATGAAATAGTATTTCTATTGTCAATAAAATAATCAAAACCACCTCTTAAAAAAGCAAAATAACCTTCGTTTACACTTTCGGTATTGTTGAAAATATTGCTTTTTGGAGTTATTAAATTGTCTCGTGTTGTTTCGTTCCAGCTAAGCGATTTTCTTTGTCCATAGTTGCCACTTAAAAAAGTATTTACTTTATTTTGTCTTACATTAAAATCTCCCCCAACATTAAATCTTGCACGGCTATCTAATCCTGCTCTAATTCCTCCATTATAACCACTTTTTTTATTCTTTTTTAGTACAACATTCAATATTCCAGCATTTCCGCCACTAGCATCATATTTTGCACCTGGGTTAGTAATAAGTTCTACTTTATCAACTATATCTGCAGGTATTTGATCTAGTGTTAAAGTGGTTGGTCTTCCATCTACAAAAACAGTAGGAGCAGCATTTCTTAAAGTTACATTGCCATCAATATCAACTGCTAAAGATGGAATGTTTCTCATAATTTCAACTGCAGTTTGCCCTTGGCTTACCATATTTTTATCTACATTAAATATTTTTCTATCAATACCCATTTCAAACTGTGGTTTGGTGCTAGTTACAGTTACATTGCCAAGGTCGCTTGCATCTTGCTCCATTTTTAAATTGCCCAAATCTTTATCTGCTTGAGCCATCATATTTTGCATGGCACTAGCATCTGGGGCTCCACCACCAGTTGGAAACTTAATGCCAAATGTTAGCACTTTTTCTAGGGGTTTGTAGCCAATGAAAGTTGCTTTAAACTTAAAATTACCAAAAACTGGTAAATCTTCAAGGCTAAAGTCGCCATTATCTTGAGTAAGCAAAGTTTTTAAAATTACTTCTTTCATTTGCTTGGTTACCGTATCAAACTTGTTGCCACGTAATTGTATGGTTACGCCTCCAATTGGTTTGTTGGTTTTAGCATCTATAAGTTTTCCATAAAATTTACCAATATTCATGTTTCCACCAAATCCTCTAGAACCACCACCAGCTCTATTAAAACCACCTGGCATTTGTGCTATTGTTGTAAGGGCTAATAAACTAATTGAGAGTAAAACAGTTAATTTCTTCATGTTATTTTTTATCAGATATTTTTTGCAAAGTTGAATGTTTATGTTATTATAGGTAATAACTTAATTATAAACGGTGGTACTGCGTTTTAAACGCATGACAAATACATGACAAATAATTAGCTAAAAGGTTTAATTAAATACCTTTTATGTTTGGTTTTTTTTGAAAAATCCAATTTTTTGAAAACTCAAAAAGGCTCTTAGTAAATTATTTTTGGTACAAACTTTTTAAAGCTTCATTGGTTTTTGTAAAGATTTCTTCATCTGTAAAATGTTCTGGTTCAAACATTTTACCAATTAAAATTTCATATAATTCTATGTAGCGTTTGCTTATGGTTTGTATCCATTCTTCTGTCATTTCTGGAACAATTTGGTTTTCTTTACCCATAAAATCGTTTGCAATCAACCATTCACGTACAAATTCTTTACTCAATTGTTTTTGGCGTTCGCCTTTGGCTTGTCTTTCTTCAAACCCATCTATAAAAAAATATCTTGAGGAGTCTGGGGTGTGTATTTCATCCATCAACACAATTTCCTCACCAATTTTTCCAAATTCATATTTTGTATCTACTAAAATTAACCCTCTATTGGCTGCAAGTTTTTTGCCTCTTTCAAAAAGCCCTAAAGCATATTTTTCAAGAATTTTCCATTCTGATGCAGTAGTTAAACCCTGTGCAATTATTTCTTCTTTGCTTATATCTTCATCGTGCCCTTCACTTGCTTTGGTAGAAGGGGTAATTATTGGTTCAACAAAAAAATCATTTTCTTTTAAACCATTTGGCAATTCTACTCCACATAAAACCCTTGACCCAGCATTATAGGTTCTCCAAGCATGGCCAGTTAAATTTCCACGAACCACCATTTCTATTTTAAAAGGAATACATTTTTTGCCAATACTTACATTTGGTGCAGGTGAATTTAATAACCAATTAGGGCAAATGTCGTTTGTGGCATTTAGCATATAAGCAGCTATTTGATTTAGTACTTGTCCTTTAAAAGGAATTGGTTTAGGTAAAACTACATCAAAAGCACTGATTCTATTGCTAGCAACCATTACTAAAATATCATTTTGCAAGCTGTAAACGTCTCTTACTTTGCCTCTATAAAAATTTGTTTGATTTGGAAAATTGAACATTGTTTAAAAAGTTTTGTTGTAGAAATCGGCCGCAAAGTCGTTAAAAAATTAAATGAATTGTAAATAAATGTTAAATAAAATTTTATAAAGTTGTTTAACATGTGTTAATTTGTAAAACTAAAAATAAAAAAAGGACGTATGAAAAAATTTTTATGTTCGTTATTGGTAGTTGCTAGTTTGTTTTTTATTACAAACGCAAATGCTCAAACAACCGTAAAAGGTAGTGTAAAAACTACAAAAAGTAAAGAAGCAGTTTCTGCTGTTTCTGTAACAATTAAAGGTGGAGTTTCAGGTGCCTATACTGACGACAAAGGTAATTTTAAGTTTACCACTTCACAAAAGCCTCCATTTACATTAGTATTTAGCTCTGTGGGCTATACCTCAAAAGAAGTAAATTACACAGGATCTGATGTAGATGTAGAGTTAGATGTTACTTATTCTTTAGGTACAGAGGTAACCGTTTCTGCATCTCGTGTTGCAGAACGTATTATAGAATCTCCAGTAACTATTGAAAGAATTAGTGCTGCTGCAATAAGAAATACACCAGCAGCTAACTACTATGACATGCTTACTAACTTAAAAGGTGTTGACGTAGTTAGTGCCTCTTTAACATTTAGAAGTGTGGGTACACGTGGTTTTAATAGCAGTGGTAATTTGCGTTTAACTCAACTTACTGATGGTATGGATAACCAAGCTCCAGGTTTAAACTTTAGCGTAGGTAGTATTTTAGGTTTAACTGAATTGGATGTTGAAAGTATGGAGTTATTAACTGGTGCATCTTCTGCATTATATGGCCCAGGTGGTATGAACGGTACCTTAATTATCAATAGTAAAGATCCTTTTAAATACCAAGGGTTAAGTTTTCAAACAAAATTTGGTGTAAACCATGTTGACAACAGACAAAGAGATATGTCTCCATTTTTTGATTGGACAGTACGATATGCTAAAAAAGTTAACGATAAATTAGCTTATAAACTTAGTGCTCAAGTAATTCAAGCAAAAGATTGGGTTGGTACAGATGCAACAAACTATTCAAGAGGTACAGGAACCCCAAATGGTGAAGTAAAACCTGGAGGAGGTTCTAGAACATCAGATCCAAATTATGATGGTGTGAATTTTTATGGAGATGAAACTACTCAAAATATGAGTTCTATTGCAAACAGTATAAGATCTCTTGCAGGAGCAGCAATTGGAACATTGGATGGTGCAGCTGCTGGTTTGTCTTTAGCTTCTTATCAGGGTTTATTTACTGGACCTTTAGCTCCTTTAGCTCCAGTTTCAGCAATTTTATATGGTTCAGCCCCTTCAAGAAATTACTTTAATAATCAATCTGTAAGCAGAACTGGATATTTAGAAAGTGATGTAATTGATCCTACAACTGTAAACGTAAAATTATCTGGAGCATTACATTATAAAATTACTGAAAAGTTAACAGCAATTGGTGCTGCTTATTTTGGTACTGGTAATTCAGTTTATACTGGTAGTGATAGATATAGTCTTAAAGACTTTGTATTGGCTCAATACAAGTTAGAATTGAAATCTAAAAACTGGTTTATAAGAGCTTACCAAACAGATGAGAATAGTGGTAATTCTTTTAATGCTACAATTGCTTCTCGTTTATTCAACGAAGCTTGGAAAGGAAGTGGTACTTGGTATCCACAATATATGGGAGCTTATGCAACTGCAAGAAGTGCTGGAGCCCCAGACCAAGCTGCTCATATTGGAGCTCGTAGCTTTGCTGATCAAGGTCGTCCAACTGGATTTATTGGAGCAAATCCTTTATTCAAAGGCATTGTTAGTCGTCCAATTGGTGCAAAAACAAATGGTGGACAATTTTTAGATAGATCAAAACTTACAGAAATTGCAGGTCAATGGAATTTGACTGAACTTTTAGGTATAAATAAAGAAAAAACAGATATCTTAATTGGTGGAAATTCTAGAACTTTCACTTTAAATTCTCAGGGTACTTTATTTGCTGATAGTACTTCACCAATAAGCATTAATGAGTTAGGAGCTTATGCTCAAATTTCTCAAAAGTTTTTTGGAGATAGATTAAAGTTAACTGCAAGTGGACGTTATGATAAAAATACAAATTTTGAAGGAAGATTTACACCGCGTTTTTCTGCTGTTGTAAAAATTGCTAAAGATCAAAATATACGTGCTTCTTATCAAACTGCTTATCGTTTCCCATCTACTCAAAACCAATGGATTAACTTAGAAGTTAGTGGTGGTGTACGTTTAATGGGTGGTTTACCTCAGTTAAGAGATTACTATAATTTTGGCGGAAACCCAGTTTATACTTTACAAAGTGTTCAAGCATTTGGAGCTGCATTTGTTACCAGTGTAGCAACACAAGGTGGCAATCCTGCTGCACCAACTCCTACACAAGCTGCAACTGCTTTAGCTGCTGCTGCACCTAGATTGGTAAGACAACAATTTGACCAATTTAAACCAGAAAGTATGAGAAGTATCGAGTTTGGTTATAAAGGATTAATTGGTAAAAAATTATTAATTGATGCTTACTACTATCAAGGTACTTATAGTGACTTTATTGGTGGTGTAGTGGTTGTTCAACCAAATGCTGGTAATATTGCTAATTTATTAGGTACTTCAAGAACTGCTTATAATATTTCTACAAATCTTAAACAAGATGTTGAAACTAAAGGTTGGGGCTTAAGTGCTGAATACCAATTTGAAAATAACTATTTTGCAAGTGCAAACGTTTATAGTGATGAAATTGGAGCTGTGCCATCAAATTTCGTTTCTTACTTTAACACGCCTAAATACAGAGCTAACTTTAGTGTTGGTAATAATGGCTTTTTAACTGACAAACGTTATGGTTTTGCAGTTGTAGTTCGTACTCAAGAAGGTATGTATTACGAAGGTACATTTGGTACAAGTAACATGCCTGGCTTTACAACTGCAGATGCAATGGTTAGCTACAAATTCCCTAAATTAAAATCTTTATTAAAAGTTGGTGGTACTAACATTTTCAATAATTATTTTAGAACTGGTTTTGGTAGCCCAGCAGTTGGTGGTTTATACTATGTAAGTTTTGCTTACAATGTGTTTTAGTAATTAAATTTTAGTAATTAATTATAATAATCAAAGCCCTGCAATTTGCAGGGCTTTGTTATTTTTGCAGCATGTTTAATTTAAATAATTTATTAAGAGAGAATATTAAAAAATTAGTTCCTTATTCCTCCGCAAGAGATGAGTTTACAGGAGAAGCAAAAGTGTTTTTGGATGCTAATGAAAACAGCTTGGGCTCGCCACTAACAAAATGGTATAATAGATATCCAGATCCACATCAAACTATATTAAAAGAAAAAATATCATTCATAAAGAAAATAGATAGCAAAAACATTTTTATAGGTAATGGAAGTGATGAATGTATAGATGTTTTGTTTAGGTGTTTTTGTGAGCCTGGCTTAGATAATGTAATTATTTGCCCTCCCACTTATGGGATGTACGAAGTAAGTGCCAACATAAATAATGTAACCATAAAAAAAGCAGTTTTAACCCAAGATTTTCAGCTAGATTTAATACATCTTGAAAATTTGATTGATTCTAACACTAAAATAATTTGGCTTTGCAGCCCAAATAATCCCACAGGAAACAATTTAAATAGAGAAGATATTTTGATGGTACTCAATAATTTTAATGGAATTGTAGTGGTTGATGAGGCCTATATCAATTTCAGTAAGCAACAATCATTTGTGCAAGATTTGGTTGATTATCCAAACTTGGTAGTGATGCAAACACTAAGTAAAGCTTGGGGTTTGGCAGGCTTACGTTTAGGTATGAGTTTTGCCAGTGAAGCTATTGTTGAAGTTATGAACAAAGTAAAGCCACCTTACAATATTAATCAGGCTACACAAACTTTGGTTGCAAAAGCCTTAGACGAAGTAGGGCAAGTAAATGGTATGATAAACGAAATTGTAGCTATGAGAAATGCTTTGCACAAAGTGCTAGAAACATGCCAGTTAGTGGTAAAAATCTACCCAAGTGATGCTAATTTTTTGTTAATTAAATTCAATGATTCGCAACAAATATTTGATTATTTAATCGAAAAAGGCATTGTGTTGCGAAATAGAAATAAAGTACAACTTTGTGAAGATTGTTTGAGAATAACTATTGGCACAGAAATTGAAAATACGATGTTGGTTGATGCTCTAATTGAATATGAAAAGTTGGTTTTAACTAAAAATTAAAAAAATATTGTTAATCTTGAAAAGTTTAAAGCCATAAATCATAATTGAAAACTAGAATTAAAAACTATTTAATGAAATTTAAGTTAAGAAAATATTGTTTGCTTATTTTGCTGTTTGCTTTAAATGCTTGCACTGCTCAAAAAAAATCTAGTAATAAAGCAGTTGCCAAAGCTGAGGAGCAATTTAATTTAGCACTAGAGCAAATTGATAATGGTTTTTCAAAACAGGCAATTCCTTTTTTTGAGGAAGCTATAAAACTAAATCCTAATTATGTAGCAGCATATTTAAGTTTGGCAGGTGTACAGCAACAATTGCAACAATACAAAGCGTCTGAAGCAAACTATTTAAAAGCTTTTGAGCTTGATAGCATAAATACAAAAACGTTTTTGTTGCCATTTTCTGTAAGTCAAGCTGGGCTGGGTAAATTTAAAGAGGCTTTAGAAAGCATAAATCAATTTATTGCATTGGATGCACTTAGCGAAAAAAGTGTTAAAGCTGCTTACGCAAAAAAAAGAAATTATGAGTTTGCAGTTAACTACAGTCAGCAGCATTTGCAAAACGATTACATATTTAACCCAATAAATTTAGGTGATAGTGTAAATACAAAAAATGCCGAATATTATCCTTCATTATCTGTGTCGGATAGTTTATTGGTTTTTTCAAGAAGAACAGGTGGTGGAAGAGAGGATTTTTATAAAAGTATAATGCAAGAAAATAATTTTTTGCAAGCACAAGAAGTTGATGGCACTTTAAACGATCATCCTTACAAAGGAGCATTATCAGTTTCTAGTGATGGGGAGTTTATTGTATATGCTGCAAATTATGGAAACGATAAGGGTTTTGGAAACTTTGATTTATATATAGCCTACAAAACAAAAGAGGGATGGAGCGAACCCGAAAATTTGGGACCCAATGTAAACACTGGTTATTGGGAAACTGCACCTAGTCTTAGTCCAGATAATAAAACCTTATACTTTACTAGCGATAGGCAAGGAGGTTTTGGTGGCAGAGATTTATATTATTCTATAAAACTGCCTAATGGAAAATTTGGAAAAGCTATCAATATGGGTCCAATCGTAAATTCTAATGGTGACGATTTGTATCCTTTTATATGTGCAGACAATCAAACACTTTTTTTTACAAGTAATGGCCATGAAGGTTATGGGGGTACAGATTTATTTTTGTTGCGTAAAGATTTGCAAGGCAGCTGGGGCAAACCCATCAACTTGGGATATCCAATAAATACTATTAATGAAGAGGGAAGTATTTGTATAAATAGCCTAGGAAATACAGCCTATTTCGCAAGCGATAGATTTGATACAAAAGGCAGTTTGGATATCTATAGTTTTGAGTTGCGTAAAGATTTAAGGCCTCTTAAAACCTTGTTTGTAAAAGGTCAAGTTGTAGATGCGATAACCAATAATGGAATTGCTTGTGCCGTAGAGTTGTTTAGTAATGATAATGCACAAGCTGTTATGAAAGTAACAGCTGACGAAAAAGGAAGGTATTATATTGCCTTGCCTTTTGGAAAAGATTATACATTTATTGTAAATAGAAATGGATATTTGTTTTATAGCGATGTATATGCATTAAGTCAAGAAAAACCTGATAGTACTTATACAAAAAATATTGCCCTACAACCCATTGCTGTTAATAAAAACATAGTTTTCAAAAACGTAACCTTTAAAACTAATTCGTTTGAGTTGCTGCCTAGTAGTTTAGCAGAATTAGATAAATTGGTGGAGTTAATGCAGCAAAATAGTAGTGTGAAGGTTTTAATAAAGGGTCACACAGATAATGTAGGCAAACCAATGGAAAATTTAATTTTGAGTACAAATAGAGCAAAAGCTGTGGTAGATTATTTAATTTCTAAAAAAATTGAAGCTTCAAGATTGCAATTCAAAGGTTTTGGTGATAATAAGCCATTAGAATCAAATAATACGGAGGAAGGAAGAAGTAAAAACCGTAGAACAGAGTTTGAAGTGTTAGCTTATTAAGATTAATAATTTAAAAAAATCGAGTAGCAGTAACAGCTTAAAAAATGAAAAATATACTACAACAAATAAACGAAAACCGATTGCAGCAAGTGCTTCAACAACAAAAGCTGAAACCTATAACTACTTTTAAGAATGAAGAAGCATTTGCTAAACCTGTATTTTCAATTACAAAAAGCATTGCAACAAAAGAGTTTGCTATTATTAGTGAATTTAAAAAAGCTTCTCCATCAAAAGGAAATATTAATATTGATGCTAATGTTTTAGAAGTTACAGTAGGTTATCAAAATGCAGGTGCAGCAGCAATTTCAATACTTACAGAGCAAACTTTTTTTAAAGGAAGCAATGATGATTTGATAAAGGCAAGGCCTAATATTTTAATACCAATTTTAAGAAAAGATTTTATTGTGCATGAATATCAAATCGCAGAAAGTAAAGCAATGGGTGCAGATGTGGTTTTGCTTATTGCTGCAAGTTTAAGTGTGCAACAAGTAAAAGAATATGCAGCCTATGCAAAAGAAGTTGGCTTAGAAGTTCTACTTGAAATACATGATGAAAATGAGCTAAATCATATATGTAATGAAGTAAATTTGGTTGGTGTAAATAACAGAAGTCTTAAAACGTTTGAAGTAGATATCAACACATCCTTAAGATTATTGCCTTTAATACCAAAAGAAAAATTGGCAATTTCTGAAAGTGGTTTATCTTCCATCCAAAGTATAAAAACATTACATAATGCTGGTTTTAAAGGGTTTTTGATGGGAGAAGCTTTTATGAAAACCCCACAACCTCACCAACAACTACAAGAATTATTACATAATCTGGCTAATTAAAAATGTTAGAGCTTAAGCAATTAATACAATCTTCAAAAAACAAACCACTTATTAAAGTATGTGGAATTACGCAGTTGGAGCAAGCAAATGAATTAAGTGATATAGGAATAGATTTTTGTGGTTTTATTTTTTATGAAAAAAGTAAACGTTTTGTAACACCTCATCTTACAACAAATCAGATTGCAAGTGTTTCAAATGAAATTAAGAAGGTTGGCGTTTTTGTAAACGAAAAGCTTGAGGTTGTTTTACAAACAGCTAATGCTTGTAAGTTAGATGCCATTCAATTACATGGAAACGAAACGCCAGAATATTGTTTTGCGGTAAAAAAACATTTTTTTACCATAAAAGCAATTGGGGTAAATGAAACTGTAAATATTAATGATTCAATTTTTCCTTATCAAGATAGTGTTGATGCTTTTTTGTTTGATACTAAGCATGAAACTTATGGTGGTACAGGTAAAAAATTTGATTGGAAAATCTTTGAAAATGCAAAGGTTGACCTTCCTTTTTTCTTAAGTGGCGGAATTTCACCCCTTGATGTAGGGGATTTAAGGCATTTCGCTTCAATTAAACCAGCCCAGAATCTGGTTGCATTTGATATTAATAGTAAATTTGAAAATAAATATGGGGTTAAAGATATTAAAATGATAAAAAATTTCGTTATAGAGATAAATGGCTCCAAATAAATGATTTTTATATGAGCAAGTTAGTATTAATCACATTTACCCTAAGTCTTTCGTTTGGCATAAATGCCCAAACAAAGATTATTGAGGGTTCAACGCTACTTCCTTCTAAAAAAGATGGAGCAATAGTTGTATTGCCAAATAATTTGAATAATCAAAAAGCTCAGCCCAAGCAATTTAACAAATTAGGTAAAGAAATAAAAGTACCACAATCTATTTACAGAAGTGTAACTGCAGTAACTACAAGTTCTAAAAATACTAAACCATTGTATGGTAGTACAATAATATTGCCTAAGGGATTACAGCCAAGTAAGGTAGAGCCAATAAACAGTCAACAACAAGCACCTCAAAGCTTCCCTGTAGCAAGCAATACTGAATTATCAACCAATTGGTTAGCACCTGCACAGCCTTCACAAATCAACGAAGTAGTAGATAATGTTGGTGGTGTTTCAGATGATGTGCCATCCTTGTTAACTCCAGTACTTAAAAAATACGAACAACCAAAAAGTAATGTAGTTAAAGAAACTTTAGATCCAAAAAAGGTTTACCCTGGTGCACTTGCTAAACAAAGTTTGGGTTTGCCACCAACTACAAAATCGTCAACTTCAAATACAGGAGATTTAGCACCTATAGATCCACAAGATTTGTCTGCATATAATGCTAACAAAAATAAAACAGCAGTTGTTTCTAACACGACAATGATTGATTTAGCACCAGTGGATGTTGCACCTTCAAATCTTACAAATACAATTCCAACTTCAGCAAACTCCAAGCAGAGTATAGGAATGCCAGATTTGGTGCCAATAAATGAAAGAGGTAATACAGTGCCAACTAAAGTAAATTCGGGAATGATTGATTTAGCACCAATTGAAGGTGGTAGCACTACAACAGTTACTAAGCAAAGTTTTGGAATGCCAGATTTAGCACCAATAGAAAATGATGGCAACACAACTCAAAATCTAGCTGATATTAATAATTCTAGAAATAATCAAGTAAGTAATAAAATTTCAACTGCAGAAAAAGGATTAGAGTTGCCAAAAGGTACCATATTAGCTTCTCAGCTTGGGTTAAGTTATATTGTTAAGCCATCTGTGCCAAGACAAATAATTGATTCTTTTAGAAACAGAGAAAATGAAGTTCAAAGTTTTAGGCCAAAAGCTGGTGGAGGATTAAGCATGATAGATTTAGCTCCAATTGAAAGAGATGCTACTATAAATGCCAATAAGAATACTACAATGATAGATTTAGCTCCAATTGAATCTTCAGTTGTTTCTACCAATCAAACAAGTATGGTTGAGTTGGCACCTATTGAAGCTAATAATCAAGCACCATCAGAAAATAATGTAGTTGGGCAATATCAAGCACCAACTGCACCAATTTATTATCAGCAACAACCAAAACGGGTATATGTAAAAACTAATGCTCCAAGAAAAAAATGGAAGCCAAATCCTTGCCCTTGTGCAGTACCTAAAAGAAAATGGTATCCACCCAAAAAAAGAACATATTCATACACAAAGCCGGCTATACAACAGCCGGCTACTGTAATTAAATATATTGATAGACCAAGAGAAACTATAGTTTATGTGCCAGTTCAGCAACAACAACAGCAGCAACCTCAACAACAAGTAGAGAACAAACAACCTGCACAACAAGAGCAACCAAAAGATAAATTTGTTTATACCGATTATACCAACACCTATAAAAAAACAGAAACGTTTAATAAAGCTTGTAACTGTAATCAACAGCAGCAAACATCAACTGCTGCTCCAAAAGATCCTGCACAGTATTACAATCCTAATAACTATGTGGGTATGAATGCTGGTCCAACTAGTGGAGATTATGCTGTAAACCCATCAAGCAATAAAAACCCATCTGCACCAATGCAGTATGCTTTTTATGTAAACAAAAAAGGGGAATATAGCGTTAGCGTTTTTAATAGTTATGCAAGTGTTTTATTGCAACAAAATGGTAAAATAATTGAGTATAAAATCAATGATCAACAAACTTCAACAAATACACCTAAATATAATTATTTTGGAGCTGCTGAGTCAATAGGAGGTATTCCAATTGAATATAATTATAATAGAAGTGTAAATAGAATTGGCGATGTTCAATTTACTTATGATTTTGAAGGGTTTATTAAAACCATTGGCAACTCAACTGTTTTGTATAATTCACGTTCAAGAATATCGCAAGTAGATAACATATTTATAAATTACAATGGCACCGAAGCTGTAAATGTTTCTCCTGCCAATACAGGTAAAGTTTATTTATCACGCTAGTAAAAATTACAAACATTATTTAAAGGCCACTTTTAAGTGGCTTTTTTTATGGCATTATTCATCAAAAAAAATATACAATTACAACAACTCCTTTACATTTACAGCCATCTTGGTTTGAACATGAACTGTCATTTTCAATCTTAAATAATAAAAAATAATATGATGAAGAAAATTTATTTGATTTTATTGTGTATTCCTCAATTTCTTTTAGCACAAAAGAAAATTACTTTAGAAGATATTTACAAAAAGGGAACTTTTAGATCAGAGTTTGCTCAAGGATTTACGAGTATGAACGATGGTAGGTTTTATAGAGAAACTATAGCTGGCGGAATTATTAAAAAAGCTTTTGAAGATGGAGCCACTATTGATACTTTAATTAAAGCAAAAGACCCACTAAATGAAAAAAAAGAGAAACTAAGTTTGTTTGATGTGGAGTGGAGTAAAGACGAAAAGAAACTTTTGATTTTTATTGATAGAGAGTATATATATCGCAGAAGTAGCAAAGCCATAGTTTATGTGTACGATATAGCTACTAAAAAAGTAACAAAAGTAGATACAAGTAAAATATTACATGCTAGCTTTTCGCCAGATGCAACTAAAGTAGCTTTTGTAAAAAACAACAATTTGTATGTTAAAAATTTGCTAACCAACAAAACATTTGCTGTAACTAATGATGGAAAAAACAACGAAATTATAAATGGTAATTGCGATTGGGTATATGAAGAAGAATTTAGTTTTACCCAAGCATTCGATTGGAGTGCCAACGGAAATTTTGTTGCTTTTTATCGTTTCAACGAGAGTAAAGTAAAAGAATTTTCTTTCGATGAATTCGATGGTTTATATCCAACCCAAAACAAGTTTAAATATCCTAAAGTAGGAGAAGCAAACAGCGAAGTGGATATTTATATTTATAACGTAGCAACAGGAAAAAAAGTAAAAGCAAACATTGGCACCGAAAAAGATATTTATATTCCAAGAATTAAGTTTACTACCAAAGATGATAAATTGAGTATTTGTTGGCTTAATCGTTTACAAAACGAAATGAAATTATTAATGGTAGATGCTGCATCTGGCAAATCAAATGTTTATTATCAAGAGAAAAATAAATATTATGTAGAAGCAGAAACAGCCGATGTTACTTTTTTACAAGATGGAAAGCATTTTATTATGCTTAGCGAAAAAGAGGGTTTCAATCAATTATATAAAATTAGCTTTGATGGTAATACTTCTGTAAAACTTACAAAAGATAATGTGGATGTTACTGGCGTTTTAGGAGTTGATGAGAAAAATGGTTTTGTGTACTTCACTAATTGTCAATGGGGGGCTTTAGACAGAGCATTTTGTAAAGTAGATTTTAATGGTAACCAGCAACAAATAATTTCTCAAAGTCAGGGAACAAACAATGTAATAAGTTTAAATAGCGATTTTACTTATGCTTTAAATAGTTTTTCAACCATTAATACGCCTACTACTTTTTTTACCACTCATTTGCCAACTGGTAAAACAAAAATGCTAAAAGAAAATAAAAAACTAAATGCAACTATTGTTGATTATGGATTTGAAAAAGCTAGTTTTATAAAAGTTCCTACAAGCAAAGGGGAAACTTTAAATGGCTGGATGCTTATGCCAAAAAATTATGATCAAACCAAAAAATATCCTGTGTTGTTTTGCAACTATGGAGGGCCTGGTAGTCAGCAAGTAGCTAATCGTTGGGGTGCAGTAAATGCTTGGCATCAATATTTATCACAAGAGGGTTATGTTGTTGTAAGTATAGATAATACTGGTACAGGTTTTAGGGGAGAAGAGTTTAAAAAGAAAACCTATTTACAATTGGGTAATTTAGAAATAGAAGACCAAATAGATGCTGCAAAATATCTTGCCACTTTGCCATTTGTAGATGCTACAAGAATTGGGCATTGGGGTTGGAGTTTTGGAGGTTTTATGAGTAGTTTGGCTATAACAAAAGGTGCTGATGTATTTAAAACAGCCATTGCAGTTGCACCTGTAACAAATTGGATGTATTACGATAATATTTATACTGAAAGATTTATGCGTACTCCAAAAGAAAATAAAAAAGGGTACGAGCAAACGGCACCTATAAATTTTGTAAATAAAATAAAAGGTAAATTTTTAATCATACACGGTACCGCCGATGATAATGTACATTTTCAAAATAGTGTAATGATGGTTGATGAAATGATTAAAAAAAATGTAGAGTTTGAAAGTGCCTATTACCCTAATAAAAATCATGGCATAAATGGAGGTAACACAACTTTTCATTTGTACACCAAAATGACAAAATTCATTAAAGAGAATTTATAGGTAATAAAATATTTAAATTATTTAATCAAGCAAACAATAAATCATCAATTGAATAGACATAAAGTAATAAACGACCCTGTATATGGCTTTATCACTATCAATCACCCATTGATATTTAACATTGTGCAGCATAAATTTTATCAGCGTTTAAGGCGTATTCATCAAATGGCATTGGCTTATTTGGTATACCCTGGAGCTGTTCATACTCGGTTGCATCATAGTTTAGGGGCTTATCATTTAATGTGTTGTGCCATAGATAGTTTAAGATTGAAGGGTGTTGAAATTTCTGTTGACGAAGAAGTTGCAGCAAAAGCAGCTATTTTGTTGCATGATGTTGGGCATGGTCCTTTTTCTCACGCTTTGGAAGCTGAATTGTTGCCAGGCATTCATCACGAAAAATTGAGTTTATACATTATGCAAAAACTCAACCTAGAATTTAATGGAGCATTGCAAATGGCTATTGATATTTTTACTAATAAATATCCAAAAAAATTTTTATCACAATTGGTTAGTAGTCAATTAGATGTTGATAGAATGGATTATTTAATGAGAGATAGTTTTTTTACAGGAGTGAGTGAAGGTGTTTTTGGGTGGGATAGAATTCTAAAAATGATGACAGTTTATGATAATGAATTGGTAATGGAAGAAAAAGGAATTCATAGCATAGAAACTTTTTTAATTGCTAGGCGACAAATGTATTGGCAGGTTTATCTACATAAAACGGTGATGGCAAGTGAAAAAACATTAAAAAATATTATCAAGCGTGTAAAGTATTTACATGCAATGGGAATAGAAAATTTAAAAACAACAAGTGTTGTAGATTATTTCCTTTTTCAGTTTGATGATATACTAAATGATGAAGTATTGGAAAAATTTTGCGATTTCGATGATGTAGAAATTAGCTATGCAATAAAATTGTGGAGCAAACATGATGATGCAGTGCTAAGCAGGTTGTGCAAAATGATTTTGGATAGAAATTTACTAAAAGTAAAATTAAGTAGTCAACCATTTAGTCAAAACTTGGTAGACGAGCAAAAGCAACTTGCTAAAATTAAATTAAATTTAAATGATGATGAGGTGGAATATTTTGTATTTACAGGAACTGTAAAAAATACCATGTATAAAGCTATTGAAGAGCCCATAAAAATTTTATATAAAAATGGTACCATAAGCAGCATAATAAATGTAGATGATGCCTTAATACATATAAATAATGCAAATACAGTAACAAAAAATTATTTATGTTCGCTTAATTAGCATTTATCGATAGTTCCTAAGTTGCTAATCGTTGGTTGTTTGGTCATTAAACATTGGTCAGTTTTAGGTAATAAATCAAAAATTAGGTTAAGTTCAAAATTTAAGGTCATCGAATTGAAACAATAAATTACAAATCACATGGTTTTTTCTGCTGCACAAATAGCTGGGTTGGTAAAGGGGGTTGTACAGGGCAATGCACAAGTAACTGTATCCAATGTTGCAAAAATTGAAGAAGCTAAAAAGGGCGACCTTGCATTTTTAGCAAACCCAAAATATGAGGATTTTTTGTACAACACACAAGCATCAATTGTTTTGTTGAATAATGATTTTGTTTTACAAAGTCCAATACAGGCAACTGTTATAAGAGTTGCAGATGCTTATGCAGCATTTGCACAATTGCTTAGTACTTATCAAAAAATGCAAGAGCAAAATTTGGTAGGCGTGCAAGAGCCTGTGCATATTTCAAGCACAGCAAGTATTGGTGATAATTGTTTTATAGCAGCATTTGCATACATTGCTAATAAAGCAGTTATTGGTAATAATGTAAAGTTATATGCAGGTGTTTTTGTTGGAGATAATGTAGTAATTGGTGATAATTGTATTTTGCATCCAGGCGTTAAAATTTACCACGGCTGTGTATTAGGCAAAAATGTTGTAATACATGCAGGTACGGTAATTGGCAGTGATGGTTTTGGCTTTGCACCACAAGCTGATGGTACTTTTGGAAAAATACCACAAATAGGAAATGTAGTAATTGAAGATAATGTAGAAATAGGTGCCAATACAACCATTGATAGAGCTACAATGGGTAGTACACTAATAAAAAATGGAACTAAATTAGATAACTTAATCCAAATTGCACACAATGTAGAAGTTGGAAGTAATACAGTTATTGCAGCACAGGCTGGTATTAGTGGCAGTACAAAAATAGGCAATGGTGTAATGATGGGTGGACAAGCAGGAATTATTGGGCATTTGCAAATAGCCGATGGCACACGAATTAATGCACAAAGTGGTGTAATTAAAACCATAAAAACTCCAAATACTGCCATTACAGGAACCCCAGCTTTTGAGTATTCAGCTGCAGTAAAAAGCCAAGCAGTTGCTCGTAGTTTGCCAGATATGGAAAAGAGAATTAAAGAATTAGAATTACAAGTAAAGCAACTTTTGAACCAAAAATAATTGAGTACAATTTATGGCGTCATCCTTTTTGCAAGCTGCAATTATGCAGTTTAAGTACTACAAATCTTTAGGAGATAAAACAATTAATCAACTATCTGATGATGATTTGTTTGTAAAACCATTAAACGACAACACCAACAGTATAGCCATTATTATGCAACATTTGGCAGGAAACATGCAAAGCAGGTTTACTAATTTTTTAACCGAGGATGGTGAAAAAACTTGGCGTAAACGAGAAGAAGAGTTTGAACCAACTATAATGAATAAAAGTGAATTGTTATCAATTTGGGAAGCTGGATGGAATACACTTTTTGTTACACTTGAAAGTTTAATTGAATCAGACCTAGAGAAAATTGTTTACATAAGAAATCAAGGTCATACAGTTACAGAAGCTATTGCAAGGCAACTGTGCCATTATGGTTATCATGTGGGTCAAATTGTATTCATAGGAACTATGTTTAAGGGTAACAATTGGCAAAGTTTATCCATACCAAAAGGAAATTCAACAGCTTACAACGAAGCTCATTTTGCAAAGCCAAAAACAATCGAGCATTTTACAAAAAATTAAGGCAACAACAACTTTTTAAAAGCAGCACTATCTCCATTAAACACATTAAAATCAACTTTGTGTGAAATTCCATTTACATGGCCTTCTTCACTATGTTGCCAAAATTGCCAAGGTCTAATAACATCTGGTTTGTTTTTTTCTTTGTAGTGTGCAATCCATAAAGGGTAATTATCAAATTCGCTTCCTAAATAATCTCTATAAAAGGTAGCATAACTGTAAATAATTGGTTTTACTTTATAATGGTTTTGAATGAGGTTTAAAAAAGTTTTGAGTGCTACTCTCATTTGTTTAGGATTAGTGCCAGCCAAATGTTCAATATCAACAACGGGTGGTAAATCCCCTGATTTTAATTCTACCTGTTTTACAAAATTATTAGCTTGTTGAACTGCATTTTTGTTGGGTAAAAAATAGTGATAAGCACCCCTTGTAATATTATTTTTAGTAGCATTTTGCCAATTATATTTAAACTTACTATCTATGGTAGTAATACCTTCTGTGGCTTTGATAAAAGCAAAACCAATTTTAATATTGTTAACTTTCATTGCTTTAACCAATTCCCAATTAATTGTAGATTGGTATTTACTTACATCTATTCCATGAATTGCATATTGTGTTGGGATATCAATCCCAAAATCTTTGTAAAATTTTTTGCTTGGGATAGTTATGAAGTAGGTAGAATAAATACAATAACCTCCAATTATTGAAAGCAAAACAAGAGAGAGCAAAAATCTCCTTTTTTTAGTAATCATAGGTTGCAAATAAATTAATTTTTAGATTTTTTAAGTGTTAAAAATAATTTTAACTCCATTTATAAAATTTCTGTCTTTTTTTGAATTAAAACACATAACTTGGCAGACTAAAAAATAAAAATTATGAGAAAAATTTACTCTTTGCTTTTGATGAGCTTTGCTTTGTTTTTTGCTAAAGCACAAATAGCTTATGACTTTGCTGCCACTAGTGGCACATTTACAGAGCTTGTGGGTGGTACAAGTCCAGCATTTACAGCCTGTACCGGCTATGATGCTACAGATGAAGGTTATGCAAATAGTTTACCAATTGGATTTACGTTTAATTACAATGGCAATAATTACACTACCTTTCACATGAATAGTAATGGCTTTATTGGTTTAGATGCCCCATTTACAGATGGAGATGTTTATTGGAGAAATAGCACAGGGTTAACATCGGGACCCTTAAATGGTAGTGCAAATGATAAAACTTCATCTCGTCCACTTATTTCACCATTATGGGATGATATGGATATGGCAGCAACTACAAATATGACTTATTCAACAACTGGTACTGCTGGGAATAGAGTGTTGACAATCCAATGGAAAGATGTAAAATGGAGATATACAGCAGCTGATGCAGCTGTTTCTTTTCAAGTAAAAATATATGAATCTAATGGAAAAATTGAATTTATATATCGTTCAGAGGCTGGAGCAGTAGCAACTCCATCTGCTTCAGTTGGAATATCAGCAACAGCAACAGGTGCAGACAATTTTATTAGTGTAAATGCTTTAACAACAGCTGCTACTGTTAGTAAAACACTAGAAACAACTACTGTAGGTACAAAACCTGCCAATGGATTAACCTTTACTTTCACACCTGGAGCTTTGCCAGCTCAAGATATTCAAGTGCAAGGTTGGTTAAATGTTCCTCCAATTGGTTGCCATACTACAACCCAATCTGTTACAGTAAGGCTTAAAAATGCAGGTTCAGCCGATATTAATGCTAGTGCTGTATCCTTAAATCTTACTTCAACAGGAGCAAACTCTGGGATTAATTTAACAAGCACTAATAGTGGTATTATTGCAGTAGGTGCAACTACAGATATAACATTTAGTGGTTTAAACTTAAATTTAACGGGTGCCACTGTTCTTAGAGCTGTTGCTACATTGGCATTAGACCCTGCTCGTTTAAACGATACAGGAAGAATTACAGTAAATACGGCAACAATCACTAGCACTTTCCCTGTAAGTGAAGGTGCTGAAACTTCTCCTTTTAAATTTGGATGGTTAAGATCAATTGCTGGTAGCAATGCTTGGGGACTAGAAAAAGACGGTTACGTAAATCCTGATTTAGCAACTCCTGCAAGTGGTGATTCTTTGTATCCTCAAGATGGTTCTTTCTATTTTTTATTTAATAGTTGGTCTGCTCCATTAGGTACAAGAACTGTTTTACATTCAGATTGTTTTATCATGCCTGCATTAACACCTGGTCGTGAACACGATATTAACTTTTGGATGAGTCATGACACTAGTTTTGTAAATGATAGAGATAGTATTTATGTTGTTGTAAGCACAGATAGAGGACAAACTTGGAATAGAATTCAAGGCTTCGCTCGTTATAATGCAACCTTTACAGTTCCTGATTGGAAAAGCGAAACAGTATTGCTTTCAGCTTATGCAGGTCAAACAATAATGATTGGATTTGAAGGTGTAAGCAAGTTTGGTAATGTAATGGGTTTAGATAACATTGTAGTAAAAGCAAACCTTACTTTACCAGTAACCCTAACTTCATTCACAGGTAAAAAAGAAGGTAGAAATAATATTTTATCATGGTCAACTGCAAATGAACTCAACAATAAAGGTTTCGAAATTTTACGTAGTGCAGATGGTAAAAACTTTAGTAGTATTGGTTTTGAAGCTTCAAAAAATAACACTACTACAACTGCAACAAACTATAGTTTTGTTGATGAAAAAGCTTTAAGTGGTGCAAACTATTATCAATTAAAACAAGTTGATAAAGACGGTAAAACTAGCTTAAGCAATATTGTAGTATTAAAATCTAATACAAATAAATTAGAGATTTCTACAGTATATCCTAATCCTGCAAATGA
>JBMLOQ010000036.1:0-7090 GCA_049242885.1 Chitinophagaceae bacterium | reverse complement strand
TTAATACAATAGTGGCATTGCTGCTGTGGCTAGGCAAGGGGCTTATTTTAAAATGGAATAATGCAAAAAATTTATTCGTAGGCAAATTCTACAACCAATTGAGGCTATTGCATTATACTTTATTAACAAACTAGTTGAATACAATTTTTTTAAAATAATCGATTAACCACTTTTAAAACACTCAAATGATTGAAGATAGTTTTTGAAACTTAATTTAAATTGCTAACTCAGGCAGGCATTGAAATTCTTACCAATGAGTATTTTTGACAAATACTTTTTAAAGTAATTAGTTTAATTTATTTGCAAGCCAGTTAAGTATAAATTTATTTACAGCATTTCCACTAATAGATAATGTGCATTTGTTTAATTGATTAAACAACGAATGCAAAATTTGATTTTGCTTCTTTTTGTCTGGTTCATTCACAGCTTCATTTATATGTTTCAAAAACAATTTTTCTGGTTCATGATACAAGCTTATTTGTTCTAAATATTTTTTAGCTTGCTTGCTTACATACTCAATTGTTTCAAAATTTTGCTCATCAAAGTGGAGCATTATGCTATACAACCTTGCACTAGCTTGGCTTCTAAGTTCCACTTGTGGTATTGGGTTGTTAAGAATATTATTTAGCCATTTAATGGCTTCATTGTTTTTCTTTAAAAAAATACAAACAATAGCACAGCATGCTTCAATATAAATTTTAAAATCTTTTCTAAAGTTAATTTTCTTTTCAATAAAAAATGCTTTGTATTTCTGTAAAATTTCGTAGGCTTTTTCGTACTCTTTTTGATGCAAAAAAAACATTAAACCACACCAGCAATAGTTATGCATTCTTCTAATGTTAATCTCTATAGTTGGTGCTTCGTAGTTATAAATTTTGTTTAAATAAAATTCAAATTCATCCCAAAGATTTGCTTTCTCGCAACTAATTAAAAAGTTATAATATGGGGCAAGTGGGTCGAGATTAAGCAATGGTTGTTGTTGTATTTGTTCTTCTCGAATTAGTACACCTTTCTTACAACATTCATAGTTGCGTTCTTGGTCGTTTACTAAATTGTAATACAAACTCCAAGTGGCATAATATCTATATTTTGCATTGTATGATACAAGCGGTTCTTGTGTCATATATATGGCATTTGTGTAAATATCAGCTCTTTGTTTTATATCACTTTGTGGCAAAATGCCAATCTCTAATTCAAGTAGTGTAAGATAATGCCATACATTACCAATTTGTTGATGTGTGTTTGAAATTTCAAAAGCCTGTTGTTCTTCTTTTTCAATTGACATGTAACTTTCAATCGTTGGTTCACCTATCCTAAAGTTGCCAAATAAATATTTCTCTAAAATAATTAAATCTCCAATTACATAATATAACTCGTATTGCCATGCAAGTTCTTTTGTTTTTCTAATCATTTTTTCTGCATCCTCATCAAGCCCTTTGCTAGCAAGTATTTTGCATTGCAAAAACATATTTCTTATTTTCCATTCAATAAAATTTTCTTCATTGTATTGCTGCATACAACTAAGAATAATATTGAATAAATAATTTTTTGTAACACCAAATTGATTAATAAAATTTTCCCTTTTAAATTTTTTTAATAAGCTTTCTTCATTGTATTCAATTTGCTCATTAATGGCATCAAAAATTTTTGCGTAGTTAGTGTTTTTATGTTGCACTTGGCGTTGTGCAAATAATTTAAAATATCTTTTTTCTGTGGGGGTAAGCGAATGAATTAGAGAAAAAAGTGAATTCATTGTGATTTTTTATAGTTCAACAAACATAAGGCTTTCAACAAAAAATACCTCTTTGAAATTTAATTTTTGCCTAAAATGACTTTCTGCTAGTAATTGTTTTTTTCTCTATTTGTGTTATAGTTTTTTTTAATTAAAACTACTCATTATGTTACAACATCAAGAAAAAACAAATAGAACAGAACAACAAGGTAAAACCAATTTCTGGGTATCTATTTTTTTAGCAATGCCTTTGTTTCTATGCATTTTAAATAAGCTTAACGCACAAGACAAAATAATTGGCATGAATGGGAATGGAGGCTTACTGGGTCATAGAGGCAATGCTTTTTCTATGAATGCTGATGGCAGTAATTATCAAATTAATGCAACATTTCCATATATCCCATCCAACGCAAATGATTTTGCTGATGGTAATGATGGATACTTATATGCTGTAGTGGGAGATGGTTATTATAGGCCCACTTATGTATTAAAAGTTAAGTATGATGGAAGTGGGTATGAAGAAGTTAAAAAGTTTAATCAAGCTACGGAAGGTGGCTCAATAAGATTTAGACCAGTATTTGGTGCAGATGGTTTTATGTATGGAATATGTGAAAATGGTGGCACTTTTAATAATGGTACTATTTGGAAAATGAAGCCAAATGGTACGATGTTTTCAGTTATTCATACGTTTCCAGCCTATAGTAGCGGTTCAGTTTTATATCACGGCACACCTATGAATTTGAGTTATAATGGACAAAATGGTAGTTTAACTTTTGGTTTAGATGGTAAGCTTTATGGAGTATGCAATGGTGGTACTTATGGAGCCAATATTTTTACATTAAATACAAATGGTTCTGGCTTTACGATGCTAATTAGGGGCACAGGAAATATCGGCACATTTTATCCAGGCATAGGAGCTTTTGCTCCAATGATTTTAGGAAGTGATGGCAATTTTTATGGCTGTTTTTCTGGTGGCGGTTACAGTTCATCTAATGGTGTAGTATTTAAGTATAATCCAATTAATAATGGTTATACTGTAATTCATGCTTTTAGCAATACTGGTTTTGAAGGTAGAAATCCTTATGGTGTTGCAGAAGGAGCAGGTGGCAATATTTATGGGGTTTGTTACAATCTTGGCATACCTAATGGCCTTGAAACTGATCATGGAACTTTATGGAAAGTAGCCAAAGATGGAACGAACTTTGGTGTATTAAAACAACTTTCTGCTGCTGAAACTGGAACTGGTGTTCACTACAAAGTATTAAGTAGTTTTAATAAAATTTATTTCAGCACACGTAGTTGGGGATTAAGTGCTAGCACAGGGTTGGGCTGCTTAATGGTTATTAATGCCGATGGCACCAATTTTAGAGTTATAAAAAATAGTTTTGAAGGTATGGCTGCCCCATCAAGTATTTTATTGCGACAAGATGGTGGAGAAAATACTTTTTATGGGTTAAGTTTATCTGGAGCAGAGTATATAACCAAAATGGATACTAGTGGAAGAAAGCATCAACCCATACTAGGTTTTGGAGGATATTATAAAGGAAGTGGCTCAACTACAAAACCCCTTTACATAGGAAATAATAGTTCTCCATATTATGGTAAAACATTTAGCTTAACGTTACCCGGTTCATTAACTGCTGCAAGTGGAAGTTTGTTTACATATGCCCATAATACTGATATAAATAAATTGCCAAAATTTGTGAGTTATATGAGAAATTATGATGAAAATTTTAGAGGAGATATTAGTTTATCAGCTACACCATTATTAGCTAGTGATGGATTTTTTTATTTAGTTTATAATAAAGTAGGTCCAGTAACATTTTCTACAGATACTAGCTGTATTGTTAAGTTAAATCCAGCTATTGGCTCTCAACCTACCATCATTAAAAAATTTCCCTTTATAAATGTTACCATTCCTTACAATATTAGTTCTAACCTAATAGAAGGAAGTGATGGTTATTTGTATGGTATAATGAATTCTGGAGGAACAAATGCAAGAGGTGCTGTATTTAAAATGCAAAAAGATGGTAATAATTTGAGCTATATTTTTCAAATTCCATCTGGCATGAATGCTCCTACAAGACTTTTACAAGATACTGCTACAAGTAAATTAATCTGTTCTGGCTCAAATGGAATTTTTAGTCTTGAAACAGATGGTACAAATTTTACAATGCTTCCTATTTCTGGTGGTGTTACTAATGATGGTATTTATTTACTTGGTGATACTATTTTTGGTGTGCAGAATTATAATTATCAATGGAACTTATATAAAATTCATAAAAATGGTACAGGCTATACCGTTCTAAGAAATTTTACAGGTACAGCTAATGGTCGTTATCCTAACTCTGAAATAAGCATTGGTGAAGATGGAATGATTTATGGTTCTTGTTCTGGTGGCGGCACTTATGATTATGGAGTGGTTTATAAAATTGATAAAAATGGAAATAATTTTAGCATACTTAAACACTTTAATTACAATGGTTTTTCTGTTGGTGGAGATGGTTATGGTCCAAGTGCAGTAACTTTTGTGCCTTGTGCTTCACCCAATAATGCATCAAACATAACGTTTAGAAGCAGTACTAACAACTCCATCACCTTAAGTGGATTTTCAGCACCAGAAACTGGTGCAAATGGCTATGTAATTAAAATAAATGCTATTAATAGTTTTACCTCTGTTGCAGATGGTTCTAACCCAATGGCATCTTTGGTTTATACAGGAGGAGAGCAGGTAATTTATAATGGCACTTCTATTCCAACATCATTAACAGTAACAGGTTTAAACCCAAATACAACTTACTATTTTAAAGTGTTTACACATAATTGTAATGCACGATTATATTCCAATGCAAATACAATAGGCAATCCAGCTTCTTACAGAACAACTACTACAGGCATTGAAAGAGTGAGAGGAGGAATGATGCGTTGTAATGGCGTTAATCAATTTGCAGATGCTGGAGATGTAAATAGTTTAGAAGGTAATGCTGCAATAAGTTTTGGAGGATGGGTAAAACCATCTGCATTTTCAGATGCTACACTTACACAAAAATCAATCATTTGTAAAGGAGATGGAGTGAATACCTCATCAACATCTTTTTTCATTAAAACATATTTAGACGAAGTAGATAATAGAGTAAAACTAAGTGCTGGTATTTCTATTTCAGGATTAATGACACCCATCAACCTTATAATAGATTCTCCCTATTTTAGAATTAATCAGTGGAGTCATGTATTTGTAACCTGGCAACATGGAGAAACTATAAAATTATATGTAAATGGAAAATTAGCTGCTCAAAGCTTGACTGCTGAATTTGGAACAATTAATAATATTTCATTACCATTAAGATTGGGTAGTAGCACGGCTACTTCTGAAAGAACTTGGAGCGGAGATTTGGAAGAAATTCAATTGTATAATACAAGGTTAAACTTATGTGAAATAAGACAAAGAATGCACAATACACTATTGGGAACAGAAGCTGGTTTACAAGCCTATTATCAGTTTAATGATGCTACAACTTCCTTTTCGTTTGCAGATTATGTAGGTTCAAATTATGCCACAAGAATGAATGGTATAGCCAATCCTATAAGTAACATGGCTGTTGCTTTTGGCAATAGTTACTGTGATGCCATTTTTAGTACAAACTTGTTTTCAACTTATGCCGCTCTTGATGCTTCTAATATTTTTGGATTAAATTTTTCTGCTGATGTTCCCAATGGAGATATAAATGTTTCTTATCTAACCGAAAACCCAGTTGGTGGTTTACCAGTTAGTGGTAGTAATGTTATTGTAGGATATTGGATAGTAAACAATTTTGCCAGTAATACTACAAATCTTAATGCAACAGTTAGTTTAAAATTACCTGATGGAGTAATTACCGACAATGATTTATCTCATTATACTTTATTTAAACGTAGTTCTGTTTCTTTTGGTACGTGGACAAATATTCCAATAACTGCAATAAGTTTATTAGCAGGTAATAATTCAATTTCTGTAACTGGCGTACAAGATTTGGGGCAATTTTTATTAGTGAATACGCATGTAATGGCTCCAGCTTCTACCACTTGGAATGGCAGCACTTGGAGTAATGGAACACCAACAAGCAGTTTAGATGCTATTATTGCTAGCACCATAGCCCCAAGCAGTTTCACTTGCAAAAATTTAACTATTAATACCAGTTTTGCTTTAACCACTTCAGGTATAACTGCCACAGTTAATGGTAATATTACAAATAATGGTAATGGCATAGCTGGGACAGGAAGTTTAAACATAGCAGACAATTGTACCATAAGTGGTAATAACATAAGTTTTAATGGGGTATTAACGGTTAACAGTGGAGCAACTTTAAACACAGGAGGATTATTAACTTTATCAAGCAATGCCACTAACACTGCACGTGTAGCTAATAGTGCAGGCAATATCACTGGCAATGTAACAGTAGAGCGTTATTTTGCTAACAAACGAGCTTGGCGATTTATAGCAGCTCCAACCTTTAATACTAGTACTGTAAATTTAAGTGCAGGTTGGCAAACCCAAACTCATATTGTTGGGCCAAGTGGTACAGGATTAGATGCTATTAGACCAGCATATAGTTTTTTCACCTATGCCCCAAGTACTTGGACTGGTGTAAGCAATACCAATACAACCTCTCAAATGCTTGGGTCAAATGGTTCAGGAGCAAAGGCTTTTGCAGCCTTTTTAACAGGTGATAGAAGTGTAAACCTCAACAACAATTCTGCTAGCAGTGCCCTTACTTTAAGTTCAACAGGAAGCCTATTAACAGGCACTCAAACTATAAATGCAGGTACTTTAAATGCTAACGACTTCTTCTTTGTGGCTAATCCTTACGCTAGTCCTGTAGATTTAACTAGTGTTTATAATAATGTAGGTACAACAAGTGCCAACTTGTTGCAAACCTTTTATACATGGGATCCCAATTTAAGTAGTTTTGGTGGTTATGTTACTTTAATGTGGAATGGTGCAGGATATACGAGAACACCTTTAACAGGCACTAACCAAACAGAAATTATACAAAGCGGTCAAGCATTTTTTACACAAGCAACTGCTACACCTATGGGAGTTACTAGTATATCATTCGAAGAAAACGATAAAAGTAATACTGCTTCGGTAAACACTGTTTTTGGTATTGGTAATAGCAATAGAGATGTTTTGGGAATTAATTTAAATAAATTAGATAATGGACTTTTATCAGTTAGAGATGGTGTAGTGGCCCAATTTGGAGCTGGGTTTAGTAAGCAAGTTTTACCAACAGAAGATGCTGTTAAATTATTTAACAACGAAGAAGGAATAACCATAAGCAGAAATAATACCAGTTTAAGTATAGAAAGTCGCCCTTTCAT
>JBMLOQ010000035.1:0-19922 GCA_049242885.1 Chitinophagaceae bacterium | reverse complement strand
GGGAGCTGTAAACATGGCTGCTTTAATTTATTTGGTTGATAAATATGGATTGTAAATTTAAATCTCATCCTAATTAATTTTATATTGCTTCAATAACTTAAACTAAACAAAAAACTTACATATGCAAAAAACTATTTTCTTAATACTAGTTGCACTTCTATCATTTAGTTGTAATAACAATGTGCAGAAAGAAAGTTTTGTATCAGAATTTTTAAATGAAAATAATTTGCCAGAGCAAAATTTTACAATTAATCCAAGTGTCGAAAACAAAATAAAAACCAAACAAGGCATAGAATTTACAATACCCGCAAATGCTTTTAAGACAAATGAACCAAATGTTGAGATTATCATAAAAGAAGCTTTAACAATTAATGATATTATTAAAGCAAAACTTACGACTCAAACTAAAGATGGCTTATTAAGCAGTGATGGAATGTTTTATTTTGGAACAAAACAAAACATAGCTTTAGTTAAAAATGTAGATGTTAAGTTGCCAACAAACAATTACAATACCAATATGCAATTGTATAAAGGCAATAAGCAAAACGATGCCATTGTTTGGGAAAGTCCAAAAGCAATTATGCAAAAAGCAGATTTGCCAAATGGTGAGGCTTTGTTTACGAAAAACTGTGCATCATGCCATGCATTAGATAAAAAACTTACTGGCACACCACTTGCACATGTTGAAGAAAGATTTAGCAATAGAAAAAATTTAGTTGAGTACATAAAAAATAATCAAAAATTTATGGCTTGGCATTATTATAAATTTGATAGCACAGCATCACTTTTAAGTAATGACGAAATAGAGCAAAAACTAGATGACGTTGCTTATGCAAGATATGTATATTGTGTATTTGGGAAATCTGCTATGAATGTTTTTGAAGGCGTATTAAACGACCAAGAAATTAATGCTATCCTAAACTATGTAAAACAAGAAAGTAAAAAATATCCTAATACTATTTATGCAAACGGTGATTATGAAAAATGTATAAAAGTACAAAAAGAGTTAGAATTACTTTCTATACAATTAAGTGATTTAAAACAAAAAAATCCACCAAAACAAATGGTAGATGTAAAAAATATGCATCCCACATCAGATACAATTGGAGATATTCCAAAAGTTGAAATTGAAAAATACGAAGCTCAAAACTATGTATTTTCAATTGAGGCTACTGGCTGGTATAATATTGATGAGTTGTTGAATAAAGAAAATACTGTAATGTCTAATTTAACAGTTGAACCAAACCCAGATACACTAAAGCGAAAAGAAGTATTTTTAGTAATTCCTTCATATAAAATTTTTGCACAAGGTGGATTAATAAACAAAACACAGTATTCATTTTTAGATGCAAATAGTGGCAACTTGTCATTGCCACAAGGAGTGGTTGCTTATGCCATTGTTTTTGGTGAAAGCAGTAACCAACTTTACTTTGGTATAAATGAATTTATTACAACAGCAAACCAAAATATACCGATTGTTGTAAATATTACTAGCAAAGAAACTATTGAAAAAACAATAAATAATTTAAAACTCAATAGATTAAACTTAAAAATTGAAGAAAACAAAGTGCCAAAAGAAATTGATAGTTTAAATATTTTAATTAGTAAGAAAGTAAGCGAACTTAGTTCAGGAAATTGTTCCTGTTTAAATGGTTTTTTTAAATAATTTTTAGTTTTCCTTTTTAGGGTTTTAATCCCCATAAAGGTTAAATATTTACAACTCAATTTCATTTAGGATGTCAACAGATTGTTGATGTAAAGCTTTAAAATTATTCAAGCTTCCAAACCAGTCTATTACTTTTTCTCTTTCAACACCTGTAGGTTTATTACTAAGTATGGTGTGATAAGATGAATAAGTCCATTCATCTATTGATTTGCAGAAATTATGATGTATTGGGTTGTTATGTATGTAATGGATAATTTTAGTGAAATAGTGATTGTCTGTTATTTGTTTTCTTCGCAAATAGTCAATAAACAAAGCTCCTTTTCTTATATACATTTTGTTATATGCTTGTGCATATCCATTTAGCATATGTTTAAATTGATTCATTGCTATTTTATGAAAATCGTATGTTTCAATTTTATTTTCTCTTTTTAAAGAATTACAAAACTCCATTAACTCCTTTTCAGTTTTAATCTTTATTAAAATATGAAAATGGTTTGGCATTAAACAATAAGCATAAATATTGCAAACTGGTGTAATGTATTCTTTTAATTTTCTAAGAAAATATAAATAGTTATTCTCATTTCGGTAAAGCAATTCGCTGCCAACTGCATGGTTGAAAACATGATAGAAATTTTCAGCTTCAAATAAATCTGTATTAGGTAAAGGTGGCATCTTATTCTTTTATTTTAATTATAAACCTTTATAGGGTTCAAAACCCTATAAAGGTTAGGCTAATAACACGCTAAAAAACAACCACTTTTTTCTGCCTAATCACCTCAATTTCATTTTCTTCAAATCCCAAATCTTTCAAAATTTCTTTTGTGTGTTCACCAATTCTTGGAGGATTACTTTGCAAACTAGCCTTTTGATTATTATAAATTAATGGAGTAATAGGTAATTTAGCAACTGTTCCATCGGGCAAAGTGGTATTAATTAAACTACCACCTTCATTTAACTGCACATCTTCAAACAAATCTTCTGGTGTAGCAATTGGTGCAAAAGGTATATCGGCTTGTTCGCACTTAGCTATTATTTGTTGTTTTGAAAATTTTTTAATAGTGGCTTCAACCTCTGGCAAAAACCATTCTCTTTCTGTAATTCTATCATTATTGGTTTTAAGTTTTTCGTCTTGCAGCCAAATATTTTTATCAAAAGCCATGCAAAATCTTTCCCAATGTTTTTCACTTATAATTCCAATAAAAATTTGTTGGTCATCTGCTGTTTCAAAAATTCTATAAATGCTCCAAGCACTTACCCTTGCTGGCATTGGTGGCACTGGCTTTTTTGTAATGGCACCATAAGCCATGTGCTGACCCATAAGAAATGCAGTAGTTTCAAACAAGCTACTTTTAACCATTACACCTTCTCCTGTTTTTTCTCTTTCGTATAAGGCTAATAAAATACCTATATAGCCAAACATTCCTCCTGTAATATCAATTATTGAAGTTCCTGCTCGTAATGGATCTCCAGGTCTGCCAGTCATATAAGCCAATCCACCCATCATTTGTACTACTTCGTCCATGGCATGGCGTTTTTCATAAGGGCCATCTAAAAAACCTTTCAAACTACAATAAATAATTCTTTTGTTAATGGCTTTCATTACATCGTATCCAAAACCCAACCTTTCTATGGTTCCAGGGCCAAAATTTTCTACCACAACATCAGCATCTTGTGCCAGTTTGTAAATAATTTCTTTGCCTTCGGTAGATTTTAAATCTATTGCCAAGCTTTTTTTATTTCTACTGTAAAAAGGAAAATAGCCTGTTCCAAATCCTTTTAGCCTTCTAGTGGCATCGCCTTCTAAAGGCTCAATATGAATAACTTCTGCACCCATATCTGCCAAAAGCAAACCTGTTGTGGGGCCCATAACTGCATGTGTAAATTCTAGTACCTTAATATTTTGTAGTGGTAGCATAATTATTGTTGCCCAAATATAGGATTTAGTTTATTGGATTAATTAATGTTTTGTTTAATCATTAGCTACAAGTTTATCTATTTTATAAGCATAGCTAGGTGTTATTTAATTTACCAATCAAAAGTTTTTGAAAAGCAAGTTTTCAAAGGTGTAAACCTATATTTTTGCAACCAAAATTTTACACATGGGTATGCGTTCAATAGCATTTAGAGAAGCTTTAAGAGAAGCAATGACTGAAGAAATGAGACGTGATGATAGGGTTTTTTTAATGGGTGAAGAAGTTGCAGAGTATAATGGTGCTTATAAAGTAAGCCAAGGAATGCTTACTGAATTTGGACCTAAGAGAATAATTGATACACCCATTGCCGAGCTTGGTTTTGCAGCTATAGCTGTTGGAGCTGCTCAAAATGGATTGAGGCCAATTGTAGAGTTTATGACTTGGAACTTTGCAGTTTTACCTATGGATCAAATATTAAATACGGCAAGTAAAATGTTGGCCATGAGTGGTGGGCAAATTAGCTGTCCAATAGTATTTAGAGGCCCAAATGGTAGTGCTGGTCAATTAGGAGCTCAACACAGTACTGCTTTTGAAAGCTACTATGCCAATATTCCTGGATTAAAAGTAATAAGTCCAAGTAATGGTTATGATGCCAAGGGATTATTAAAACAAGCCATTAGATATGAAGAAGATCCTGTAATGTTCATGGAAAGTGAAGTAATGTATGGCGATAAATGTGATGTGCCAGAAGAAGAATATTACATTGAAATTGGTAAAGCTGATGTAAAAAAAGCAGGACGTGATGTAACCATCGTTTCTTACAACAAAATGATGAAAGTAGCTTTGGGTGCTGCTGCTGAGTTAGAAAAAGAAGGAATAAGTGCCGAAGTGATTGATTTAAGAACTATTCGTCCATTAGATTGGAGAACTGTAATGGCTAGTGTGCAAAAAACAAACAGATTAGTTATAGTAGAAGAGCAATGGCCATTTGCAAGTGTAAGCAGCGAACTTACTTATCGAATTCAAAAAGAAGCATTTGATTATTTAGATGCTCCAATTCGTAGAATTACAAGTGCAGATGCTCCAATGCACTATGCACCAAACCTTACTGCTTTAGCTATTCCTGATGTTGCAAGAGTTGTAAAATTGGTTAAAGAAGTGGTAGATACTAGAAAATAAAAACGATATTATACTTTATTAAAAAGGCTACCAAAAGGTAGCCTTTTTAATAAAATTTTTGTTTTAAATTTTAAAGCTCTCACTTTAAATTCTCACAAAGTATTTCCTTTTTTTCAAATTCTGTAAACCTTGATGCAGTGTATTTTCCACCTAAATAATCCTGATAAATATCTAATTTAATTATAAAGCATTTACCGTCAGATGCTTTAGCTGCAATTGCTGTTCCAATTTGTCTATATTCTGGCAAAGAAGAAATTTCATTCTTTTTTATATACCAATCATTTGAGAGTAAAGCTTGTTTTAAATAGGTGAAGCCAATATACTTTTTCGCAAAATAAGTTTTAAACCATCCTTCCCACTCAGCATTTTGGATTGCTGGTTTTGGAAAGTAAACATTAACTAGCGTACTGTTTAAATTCTTTCTAATGCCAGCGATAATTGCTTTGTTATCTTTAAATTTTTCTAATCCTTCGTCAATATATTTTAACACATCCTCTGCTTTGTTTTTACTTAAAGGAAATAAATTTTTATACCCTGCAACATAAGCTTTAATCGACTTTAATACTTGCAAATTGCCTTTTACTCGGCACACTAAGTTTTCAATTGGGGTAATATTATCGCTTTCAAGAGTACCTTGCTTTTCGGCTAATCCTATTCTATAATCTATTATTTCATATTCTTTACTAAAAGTTTCAGATGTTAGTTTTTTTTCTAGTACAAGCATTTGTTTTGTATCTTTTTCCATGGCTATAAAAAATGATATAAATTCTTCAAATTGCTTAATTCTTTCGTCTCCCTTTTCCATTATATCATTACATGGTGACCCATAAAAGCTTCCTTCAAATACATCAGGCGGCAAAAGGTATTTTATACACCTAGCTGTACGTTTACCTACATGTGTTTCATTGTAAATTTTGGAGTAGGGATTTTCATTTGTAGAATTTTCGTTACGTTGGGCATTAGAATTGATTAAGATTAAAATGCAACTTGAAAGTAATATTATTTTTTGTATCATTTTGTAATTTTTTAGGCGTTATTTGGGTAAGTTTTCGCATGGCACAACAATAACTGGCGAAGGCATAATGAGTCTTGCAACACTATAATTTCCACCACCCGTATATTCTTGCCTTATTCTGCCTGTTGCAAATCCACAAGTTCCATCAGCTCTTTTTATTGCCATATTAACTTCAGCTTCTTTAGAAATAGGAATGTCTAAAGTGTTTTTTTCTAATGTCCATAAAGTTGTTATATGTACATGAGTTACAGTAAGTTTATCTTGTCCAGAAGTATTTTCATATTGGCTTTTTACCATTTTTTCAATAGAAGCATCTTTAAAAGCTGCTGGTTTCATTTTTAAACTTTTTATATATGCTATTTTGTTGTTAACAAGACGTTGCATATAAGCTTCTTTTGTTCCATAGCCATTAATTGCATCGTTAAGTACTTCTATATTTTCTTGTAATGAAATAGCTTCGGGATAAACTTTTATTGCTGCTGTTATGTAGGCTTTATACAAATACAAATTTTGCAAATAGCTAATAGCACTTAAACTCTTCCAATTTTTTAAACCATCATCTGCATCTTTTATGGCAGATGAATACCTCTGGGCTATTTTAACCACAGAATTATAATTTGACTTTAGTATTTGAGGGGATGGTTTTGACTTTAAAAATTCATCCACTTTTTGTTCAAACTCTTTTATTACATTATCACTGTTTGTGATAGCTTCTTCAACTGCTGGCCTATTTTCAGCTTTTTCACCAGGCATATTTATAGTTCCTTTGCTAAATAAAAAAGATTCTATAAACAATGTATTCATTTGATTAGAAGTGGTTTTGGCTCCTTCTCTGGAATAACCATTTTTATTGCCACCTGGCTGTGAATATGTAAGCAAATGCCCAAAACATATAAGAGCGAAACATAAAATATTTTTCATTTTTCTAAATTTATCCGTGAAAATATTGTGCTTATTAATAGGCTTTAGTAGAGTTTTATAACTAGCTATTTTAAATAAGCAACTGTAGATGTTTGCATAGTAAGTGATGAGAAATAGTATGCTTTGATATTGTAATTAATCATTACTAGATTGTTTAATGCAGTGGTACTTGGTTTAAAATTCTAGTTTTTTTACTTAATTTTTTGGCAATTTCTTTTATGTACATCTATTGCAACAATGTTCAAAGAGTAAAATTTTAAACCTTATAAATTGGCTTTGGAATTTATTTAGTAAATCATCCTTGATGGAAATAAAATTTAAGTGCAATAGGTGCTTTAGCTTTTTATATTTGCTTTATGAAAAAGTTTGCTGTAATTGTTGCTGGTGGAAGTGGTGTAAGAATGGGAGCTTCTGTGCCAAAACAGTTTTTATTGATAAACGAAAAGCCGCTGATTTATTACAGTATAAAAGCATTTATTGATGCCTTTGATGAAATACAAGTAATTATAGTTTTACCAAAAGAGCATTTTAACTATGCAACATCAATACAATCTTTTTTTGAAAATGAAATTAAGTTTGTAGAAGGGGGAAGTACAAGATTTGATAGTGTAAAAAATGGATTAAATTCTATACAAGATGAAGGTATTGTTTTTGTGCACGATGCTGTGCGTTGTTTGCTTTCTTCAAATTTAATTAAAACTTGTTTTGAAACTTGCATTGCCAAAGGCAATGCCATACCAGCTATTGATTGTGTTGATAGTATGAGGCAAATTGTTAATGATAAAAATGTTGTAATTGATAGAGCTACTTTAAAAGTAATACAAACACCACAAACATTTTTTGTACAAAATTTACAACTTGCTTTTTCTAAGCCTTATCAGCAAAGCTTTACAGATGAAGCTAGTGTAGCCGAAGCCTCAAATCAGGAAATTAATCTTTGCCAAGGCGAAAGTTTTAATATAAAAATTACAACTCCAATTGATTTAATCATTGCAGAAAAAATCCTACAAAAAAACCTTTAGGGGTTTAATTGTATTAACAAGGATTAGCATCTGATTTTAATTAATCTTATAAATTTTACCTGGTAAGCCTGTAATAATATTTTGTAATTCTAAGTTTAAAATACAAGAGGCAACTGTACTACTACTTAATCCACTTTGCAAGTAAATTTCATCTACGTGTGCAGTGGTTTTGGATGTAATGATGTTGTAAATTGTTTGTTCGTTTTCATTTAATTCAACAAATAGTTCTTTTTGTTTTGGAGGTTTGCTAGTTTGTTTTTGCCAGCCAATATCTGTAAACAAATCACTAGTATTTGTAAATATTATTGCTTTATTCTGTTGAATTAATTTATTGCAACCAGCACTTTTGCTATCTGTTGTTTTGCCTGGTACAGCATATAAATCTTTATTGTAAGTATAGGCAATTTCAGCAGTTATCATACTACCACCTTTGGTTGCAGTTTCTACTACAATAATGGCATCACACATACCTGCTACAATTCTATTGCGTTTTGGAAAATTATGTTTATCTGGCTTTGTATGTTGCATAAATTCAGTAAGCAAACCACCATTTGCAATCATTTCTTTTGCTAAGGCTTTGTGTTGTGCAGGATACAAAACATCTAATCCATGAGCTAATACACCTATTGTTGGTAAATTGTTTTGTAAAGCTGCTTTATGTGCAATAGCATCAATACCATAAGCTAAACCACTTACAATTAGGGTATTGTATTGCTGAGCTTCTTTAACTATTGATTCAGTAATTTCTTTGCCATAACCACTGTTTGTTCTAGTGCCTATAATGCTAATTATTTTTGATTGATTAAGATTTGCATTGCCTTTGTAGTACAATAAAGTGGGTGCATCGTAGCAATGCAATAATCTTTGAGGATAATTTGGGTTGGTAATAAAAAGTGGTTGTATTCTATGTTTTTCAATAAACTTAATTTCGTTTTCAGCATCCGTAAAGTCAATAAAATTTTTAATATAATTGGCTTTGATTTCTCCAATTCCATCAATAGCACTAAGTTGTTTTTTGGGGGCTTTAAAAATATCTTGAGCATTGCCAAAAGTTTCTATCAATTTTTTTGCTTGCACACAACCTAATAGATTTATTTGGGTTAGTGCTATTTGATAGAGTAAATCGTTTGTCATTTTAAAAATACTATTGATTACTTTTTAGACTTGTTGAATTTTGTATTACTTGTTTTTCTTTTAACTTCTCTTATTTAATACATTTATCTGTTAAATAAATAGAAATATAGATGGCTGTAATTGCTGCTATTATTCCTCCAGCAATATCTATAGGAAAATGCTGAGCCTGATAAACTCTCGAATAAGCTATTATAGAGGTTAATATAAAACCTAAGGGTACAACCCATTTTTTAGGGATTAAAGCACAAGCTATAAAATATAAACAAAAAGCAGTTGTGGTGTGCCCAGATGGGAAACTCCCAACATCATTTAAATACACATCTTTGATTGTGTGAAAACTATTTTTATCTTGTATTAAGTTATTTGGCCGTGGTTGATTACTAAAAAAAAATAGTTTAAACGATTGTGCAATGATTGTAGAAATTGCAGCACTAAACACTATTAAAAGCCAATATCTTTTTTTATATATTAAAGTAGCTACTAAAGCAATTGCCCACATCCAACCATCGCCTAAATAGGTAATGTAAGTAAAGGCAAAATCTATCCATTTTCCTCCATCAAAATTTAGCAATAAAAAAACATTTACATAACCAAAAACGCCACTACAAGCAGCTATTATTATAGCAGTACAAAAAGAAATTATGGAGGCTTGCCTTACAGCTTTTTTGTTCATGGTTCAATAGAATAGTGTAAAAAAATTAAACTTCTGTTTCTACACCCAATTCACCTTCCCACTTGCTAACAACACTGGTTGCTAAAGCATTACCAAGTACATTAGTCATGCTTCTAAACATATCGCAAAAATGGTCAATTGGTAAAATTAAAGCTACCCCTTCTGGTGGAATTTTAAACATGGCACAAGTTGCTAAAACAACCACCAAACTTGCACGAGGTACTCCTGCAATGCCTTTGCTGGTAAGCATTAAAACCAGTAGCATAGTAAGTTGTGTACCAATACTCATGTCAATTCCATAAGCTTGTGCAATAGCAAGGCTGGCAAAGGTCATGTACATCATACTGCCATCTAAATTAAAACTATAACCTAGCGGTAATATAAAACTTACAATTTTATCTTTGCATCCAAAGCGTTCTAATTCTGTAGTAAGTTTTGGAAAAACAGCTTCGCTACTGGTTGTTGTAAACGCAATTAAAAGAGGGTTTTTAATTCTTTGTAATAAACTTTTCATTCTTGATTTTAAAAGAATGTAACCAACTCCTAATAAAACCACCCAAAGAATAATTATTCCAATTAAAAAGTCGCTAAAATAAACGCCATAAAATTTAAATATGGTTGGTCCTTTTACAGCTACAACAGCACACAAAGTTCCAAAAACTCCAATTGGAGCAAAATTCATTACAAAACTTACCATTTTTAAAACAATTTCACTTACTACATCTAGTGCTTTTATTATTGGTTTGGCTCTCTCCCCAATGGCAGCAGTTGCAACACCAAAAAAGATGGAAAACACAACTAATTGCAACATTTCATTAGTAGCCATTGCTTCAAAAACGCTTCTAGGTATAATATGTTCTACAAATTTTGCTAAAGAAAATTCTTGAGTTTTGCTCATCAAATCTTTTAATCCATCGTTATCGGCTTGGCTCATGTCGATGGCTTTTCCTGGTTGTAGCCAGTTTACTAAAACCATCCCAATTAATAAAGAGGCAAGTGAAGCAGTTATAAACCATAGCATAGCTTTTCCACCCACACGCCCAACAGCTTTAAGGTCGCCAAGTTTAGCAATACCCACAACTAATGTGCTAAATACTAGTGGAGAAATGATCATTTGTACTAGCCTTATAAATACAGTACCTAGCAACTTTATATTTTTTGCAATAACTGTATTGGAGGCCATATTATTATTGTAATAAAGTAAACAACCAACTCCTATGCCTAGCAACATTGAAGCTAGAATATACCAAGTTAAATTACTTTTTTTTGTAGTTTGTACGTGTGATAATGCCATAGTAAATTTTAAATAAGTGTGGCAATTTATAAAGTTTTATTATGCTATGTTATATTATTTCCTATTTTTCGCATCCAAAAACTAAAATTAAAAATTTTATATGAGTGTATTTAGAAAAAAACCTGTTGCTGCTTTTGAAGCAGATATGAAAAAGAGTGGCTTAAACAGGGTACTTACTAAATGGGGTTTAACCTCTTTGGGTATAGGTGCAATTATTGGTGGTGGAATTTTTACACTTACTGGTATTGCTGCCCATGATTATGCTGGTCCTGCTTTAGCATTAAGTTTTGTGATTGCTGGTATTGGATGTTTGTTTGCTAGTTTATGCTATGCCGAATTTGCTAGTGTTTTGCCAGTAGAAGGAAGTGCATATGCCTATGCTTATGGCACTGTTGGCGAATTATTTGCTTGGTTTATTGGGTGGAATTTGATTTTAGAATACATGATGGGGGCAACTACTGTTGCTGTGGCTTGGAGTGGATATTTTGTTAAGTTATTACACTTAATTAAAATTGATATTCCATTGTGGTTATGTAATGATTTGGCTACTGCAAAAGCAAAAGCTTTAGAAGCTGGGCTTGCTGCTCCAAGCTTTGCAATTAATTTACCTGCATTTTTAATAACTTTTGTTATAACAGCAATTTTAATTAAAGGAATTAAAGAGGCTGCAAAAACTAATAATATAATTGTAGTTATAAAAATAGCAGTAGTATTATTTGTAATTATTTGTGGTGCATTTTATATAGATACAAGCAATTGGCAGCCATTTATACCTGCTGCAAAAACTGTTATAAAAGATGGCGTTGAAACTGTAACTTTTGGATATGGTGGAGTAATGACTGCTGCAACTATTGTGTTCTTCGCTTATATTGGTTTTGATGCTGTAAGTACACAAGCTGGGGAGGCTATTAATCCTAAAAAAGATGTGCCTTTTGCGATTGTGGCATCACTAATAATTTGTACCATTCTTTACATTTTAGTTTCTTTGGTATTAACAGGAATGGTTAAATATGATACTTTAGATAAGGCGGCACCTGTAGCTAGTGCATTTAGCCAAAAAGGGATTACTTGGGCAACCTTTATTATTACATTAGCTGCCACAGCTGGCTTAATGAGTGTAATGTTGGTAATGATGCTGGGGCAAACAAGAATTTTCTTAGGTATGGCTAAAGATGGTTTATTGCCAGGTTTCTTTAAAACCTTGCATCCAGTATTTAAAACACCTCATAAAAGTACTGCTTTGGTGGGATTGATTATTGCAATTGTAGCTGCGTTTACACCAATTGAAAAAGTAAGTGAAATGTGTAGCATGGGTACATTATTGGCTTTTGCTATGGTTTGCTTGGCAGTTATGATTTTAAGATATAAAAGCCCCGAGTTAGAAAGACCTTACAGAACACCTGCTGTTTACCTAGTAGGTAGTTTGGGAATTGCCTTCAATTTATTTTTAATGTACTTTGTAAGGGCACAAACTTGGATTTTCTTTTTGTGTTGGGGTGCATTAGGAATTTTAGTTTACTTTTTGTATAGTAAAAATAAAAGTAATTTGAATAATCAAAATATTGAGGCTTAAGATTGTTTTAATCTTTCAAAACCTTTAAATAAAAACGGTGCTTCAATTATTGAAGCACCGTTTTTATTTATTTTTTTTCTATAATTCTTTTCGTAATCGTGCAACAGGAATATTAAGTTGTTCACGATATTTAGCAACTGTTCTTCGAGCAATATTATATCCTTTATCATTAAGCATTTCGGTTAAAACTTCATCGGCTAGTGGCTTTTGTTTATCTTCTGCTAAAATAATGTCGCTTAATACTTTTTTTATTTCTCTTGAGCTTGCTTCTTCACCACTATCAGTTTGTAAGCCTTCGCTAAAAAAATATTTTAATCGAATAGTTCCAAATTCGGTTTGTACAAACTTTGAGTTTACCACACGGCTGATGGTGCTAATATCTAATCCTGTTGGCTCGGCAATGTCTTTTAAAATCATTGGTACTAAATGGGTTTCATCGCCAGTTAAAAAGAATTTTTTTTGATGGTTTATAATAGCTGTCATAGTATTCATAAGCGTTTCTTGTCGTTGCTTAATCATTTCTATAAACCATTTTGCACCATCTATTTTTTGTTTTAAAAATTGTATAGCTTCTTTTTGACTACTGTTTTTTTTGTTACTCATTTCATACCCCTTAATCATTTCTTTAAAGCCCTCACTAATTCTTAAGGTTGGTGCATTTGTACTGTTTAATGTAAGTTCAAGTTTGCCATTAATGTTTTCTATAGTAAAATCAGGAATAATGTAAGATTCCTTCATATTGCTCTCTACAACAGAGCCACCAGGTTTTGGGTTTAAACTGGTAACTTGAGCAATGATATTTTTCATATCATCATCTGTAAGCTCTAACCTTTCTTTAAGTTTTGCAAAATGTCGTTTGCTAAAATCATCAAAATATTTTTGAATTATGATGATGGCTTTATCTACTTGCTCTCCATTTTCTTTTTTTCTATATAGTTGCAGCAATAAACATTCTTGCAAATCTCTTGCAGCAACTCCAGCTGGTTCAAAATCTTGAATTTTTTTTATTATTTTTTCTACAATTTTTTCAGTAGTAATTATATTCTGCCTAAAGGCTAAGTCGTCAACAATATTGATGGTTTCTCTTCGTAAATAACCATCTTCATCAAGACTACCTACAATTTGTTCAGCAATTTTAAACTCAGTTTCATCAAGCAAAAGCAGGTTTAGTTGAGATAATACAACATCAAAAAAACTTGCTTCATTTTTTATTGGTATTACTGTATCCTTATCTTCATCACCATAATGATCGTCATTGGTTCTGTAGTCTGGAATTTCATCATCACTATCACTTAAATATTCGCTTAAATCTAAATTTTCATATTCATCTTCACTTCCATCTAATTCTTCTTCATTATTGTTGTTTTCTTCAAACTCGTCTTTAAATTCATCTTCAAATTTATCTTCATCTTCTGCAACTTCAAGGGCTGGGTTTTCCTCTAATTCTTCTTTTATTCTTTCTTCTAAGTTTGCAGTTGGCACTTGCAACAATTTCATTAACTGAATTTGTTGTGGTGATAATTTTAGCAGTTGCTTTTGATATAGTCCTTGAGATAATGCCATTTGAATATTGAGATTTCAAATATAAAAGCTAATTGGTAGATGTAAAATTTTGGTGAAAAAGAATTTAAAGTTTTACTTAAAATACCACTTTCATTTTTTGTTATACTTTCATTTTTTGTTTTTTATAAAAGATAATTTTGTTTGCATTTTTGTATTTTACAATATTAAGTAGTTGGCTTAATTTTTTTGAAATTATTATTTTTGAAAATAATATTAAGTTAATTCAAAATTTTAGTTCAAGGTTTGGTAAAAGCTAGTGATTTAGCAATTACATCATAAATATTTAGCATCATTGTATTACTCACCCCATTCATATCCAGTTATATCAAAATTTGCAAGCGATAATATTCTATCTGTTACTGTTTTTGCCAGCTCTTCAAAAGTTTTTGGTAGGCTATAAAAACTAGGTGTTGCAGGGCAAATTATGCCTCCTGCAAGTGTTATAGTTTCCATGTTTTTTATGTGCAATAAATTGTATGGAGTTTCTCGTACAGCTAGTATAAGTTTTCTTCTTTCTTTTAATATTACATCTGCAGCACGTGTAGTTAAATCATCACTTATTCCATTTGCAATTCTACCCAACATGCCCATGCTGCAAGGGCAAACAATCATACAATTATATTTTGCACTGCCACTTGCAAAAGGTGCATTAAAATTTTGTTTATCATAAAACGTAAAAGGGTATTTTGTATAGTCTTCATTGCCAAGTTCAGTTTGCCAAACTTGTTTAGCATTGTTGCTCATTACAACTCCTACAGCTTCAATTTGGTGTTCAAGTTTCAACAAACTATCCAATAATACTTTTGCATAAATGCTTCCACTTGCACCTGTAATTGCTACTACAATTTTATTTTTTTTCGTCATGATTATTATAAAACAAACCTTAGTCTAAAAAGTTGCACAATGTACAAGCATATATAGTTTTATTCTTCCATTCACCTTACTTTGCTTAAAAGAAATGCTATATGATACTTAATTATAATCACACAGTTACTCAACGATTTTTAAACTATGTTACAATTGATACACAAAGTGATGCTAAAAGCAAAACTATTCCATCAACGTCTAAACAAAAAAATTTAAGTGTTTTATTGGCAAAAGAGTTGTTGGAAATGGGTTTGCAAGATGCACATTCAGATGAAATGGGCTATGTATATGCTTCAATTCCAAGTAATTTAAGTAATGTAGTACCTACCATTTGTTTTTGTAGTCATATAGATACTACAAGTGATTGTAGTGGAGAGAATGTTGAGCCAATTGTTCATAAAAACTATCAGGGGCAAGATATTATTTTGCCAAAAGATGCATCACAAATTTTAACTACAACAAAATATCCATATTTATTAAACCATATTGGTAAAGATATTATAACAGCTTCTGGCGATACTTTATTAGGAGCTGATGATAAAAGTGGTGTAGCCATTATTATGGATTTAGCAAATTACTTAATTGCCAATCCTGAGATAAAACATGGAGCAATTAAAATTTTATTTACACCAGATGAAGAAATTGGTAAAGGTGCCGATAATATTGACTTTAAAAAGCTAGCTGCCGATTTTGGGTACACTTTGGATGGTGGAAATATTGCTACTTATAGTGATGCAACTTTTAGTGCTAACTACTTTACCATTACTATACATGGAGTAAGTGCACACCCAGGAGATGCAAAAAATAAAATGGTAAATGCTATAAAAATTGGAAGTGAAATAATAGCTTCTTTACCAAAAGAAAGTTTATCACCCGAAGTTACCGAAGGTTTTGAAGGGTTTGTACATCCATTAAATTTTAATGGAACCGCCGAAAAAACTACTCTTGAATTCTTGATTAGAAGTTTTGTAACTAGCGATTTAGAAATTTTTCAAGAAAAACTAAAAACTATTGCAAATGAAATATTAATGAAGTATCCAAAAGCAAGTGTGCAGTTTGAAGTGGTAGAACAATACAGAAATATGAAAGAAAAAATTGACGAGTTTCCAGAACTTATTGGAAACCTTTTAAAAGCTTTTGAGAAATGTAATCTTACGCCTATAAATGAAGCCATAAGAGGTGGTACAGATGGTAGCAGAATGAGTTTTATGGGATTGCCTTCGCCCAATATTTTTACAGGTATGCAAAACATTCATAGTCGTACAGAATGGATTGGTGTTAAAGATATGGAGAAAAGTGTACAGGTTTTAAGTGAACTTGTGCAAGTTTGGGCAAGATAAAGTAGTGAATCTTTGATTAGCTATCCTAAATTATCATTCTGTAATTGGCAAATGGTTGAATTATTTAATTAACTAATTTCGCTTAATATGCAACAAGAAAACTGGTTTAAAAATTGGTTTAATTCACCAGAATATCATACATTATATAGTGATAGAAATGACGAGGAAGCTGCAACATTTATTCAGAATTTGTTATCTCATTTGCAACCTAAATTAGATAGTAAAATGCTTGATGTAGCCTGTGGAAAAGGCAGACACAGCAAGGCTTTAGCTGATTTTGGCTATGATGTTGTTGGGATTGATTTAGCAGAGCAATCTATACAAGAAGCTAAGCAATTTGAAAGTGATACACTACAGTTTTTTACCCACGATATGCGATTGCCTTTTTGGATAAATTATTTTGATGTTGCCTTTAATTTATTTACCAGTTTTGGATATTTTAAAACTCAACGAGAGCACAACAATGCCATTAGAACCATGGCACAAAGTTTAAAGCCAAATGGTGTTTTGGTAATTGATTATTTAAATGTCCATTATCAAGAAAAAAAATTACAGCGATTTTTAGAGAAAAAAATTAATGAAACCACATTTCAAATAACTAAGTGGCATAGCGAAACCCATTTTATAAAGCAAATTCAAATTGCACATCCTGCCAATGGTATTCCTAGGCATGTAAGTACAGAACGGGTGGCTAAGTTTTCTTTAGGTGACTTTGTAGAAATGCTGGGATTCCAAAAACTACAAATTCAAGAAGTTTTTGGAAATTATAATTTAAGCAAATACGATATTAATGAGAGTCCAAGAATGATAATTATTGCTAAAAAACAGCCTTAAACTTGTTATAATTACCCTTCTTGCACAAAACATTTGTTAAAATAGAATTGCTAAAGTTTCAAAATTGCATTGAACCCTTATTTTTACGCACTTTTATTTAAATACAATGTACAAAATTTTACTGTTTCTAGGATGTATTGCTGTGGCAAATGTTGCAAAAGCCCAGCCACCACAAAGCAAAAAAATATTAGCCGATAAAATTATTGGTCAGGTTGGCGATAGAATTATTCTTCGTTCTGATATTTTTAATGCAATTGCCGATTATAAACGTCAATCACAATCAGATTTGCCCCCAAACCCAGAGTGTGCTTTTTTAGAGGGGCAATTAATTCAAAAAGCTCTGATTTTACAGGCCGAAAAAGATAGTCTTCCTATTAATGATGAATCTGTAGATGCCGATATTGACCAAAGAGTTAGAGGAGCTATTAGAGAATTGGGAAGTGTGCAAGCTTTAGAAGATGTTTATGGTAAATCTGTAAATCAACTTAAAGAAGAGTTTAGAACCAGCATCAAAGAAAGAAAAATGGCAGACGAAATGAGGCGTAAAGTAGTTGATAAACTTACCGTTACACCAAATGAAGTTAAAGCCTATTTCGAAAAAATTCCAAAAGATAGTTTGGCTTATTACGAAAGTGAGCTTGAATTATTACAAATAATTGCCGAGCCAAAAGCCGATAAAGGTGTTGATGATTATATAATTAAACAATTATACGAGTACAAACGCCAAATTGAAAGTGGCTTAAAAAAGTTTGAACAAGTTGCACAGTCAGTAACCGAAGATCCAGGAAGTAAGCAAACTGGTGGTTACTATGCAGTAAACAGAAACGACAAATTTTGGGATCCTACTTTTTTATCAACTGTTTTTAAGTTAAAAGAAGGTCAAATTTCTAATGTTTTTAAAAGCAAATTTGGGTACCATATTATGCAGTTAATTTCAAGAAATGGAGATGAAGCTGCTGTTCGTCATATTTTAAGAATTCCTCCTGTAACAGAGCAAGAAGTAATTATTTCTATTGCTTTGCTAGATACTGCTGCTGCAAGGGTAAATCGAAAAGAACTTACATTTGGCGAAGCTTTAGCAAAGTATAGCGATGATGATAATAACAAAGCTAGTGGTGGCGTTGTAGGTCAAGGCACAGGTGTAACTATCGATGAACTTGATAAAGAGTTGGTGGTAGCTTTAAAAGATGCAAAGCCAGGAACTTTCTTAAAACCTCAAGTATTTACCGATCAACAAGGACAAAAAAGAATTCGTTTAATTTTCTTTAAGTCAATTTCAAAACCACATGTAGAAAATATTAAAGAAGATTATGCAAAAATTGCACAACGTGCTTTAGACGAAAAAAAAGGACAAGCTCTCGAAAAATGGTTTAAAGAGCATTTGCCTAACTACTATATAATGATTGATAGCGAATTTGAAAATTGTGGTGCACTTAACGACTGGTTTAAATATGCAAAACGTAAAAACTAGCTTACCACCATTTATAAAATTTTAACTTTTTAAAAAGCTAGGTTTACTACATTCGTTTGAATTGTTAATTAATGAAATGGATAATATTATAAAATTTATGAAAAGTACTAAAGGTTTAATTTTATTGGCTTTAATTGCCTTTGCAGGAATATTCGTTGCTTTTAAAAAAAGCAGCCCATTTACAGATAAAACTTCTACTCAACAGCAACAATTACTATCTTCTGTAACACAATTACTCGAAAAACAGCATTATAGCCCCAAAAAAATCGATGATAACTTTTCTAAAGTCTTATTCAGTAAATTTTTAAATGATTTAGACTACGATAAAACTCTTTTTACACAGGCCGATATTAAAGCTTTAAAAAAGTTTGAAACTAAGTTAGATGACGAAATGCACGGCAGTAATTTAGAATTTTTGCCTACTTTAAATCCAATTTACGATAAACGTGTAAGTCAAGTAATTACTCTATACAAAGACATTTTAAGTAAGCCATTTAAGTTTGATGTTGATGAGAAAATTATTGTAGATAACGATAAAGAACCTTTTGCAAAAGATGAAAAAGAACGTAATGATAGATTTAGGAAAAAGCTAAAACTGCTTACATTGGAGCGTTTTGTAGATTTACAAGAGGCTAGAGAAAAAGCCACTGTTGACAGTATAAAAAATAGAACTGATGTTGAGCTTGAAAAAGAAGCAAGGGAAAAAGTGCTAAAAGCAATGGATAGATTTTATAACCGAATAAAAGCTAAGTTTAATGATGAAGAACGATTTAATACATACATAAATGCTATTGCAAATACAATGGATCCTCATACAGATTATTTTCCACCAGTAGAAAAAAGAGCTTTTGACGAAAGTATGAGTAACCGTTTTTTTGGAATTGGTGCACAGCTAGGAGAACAAGATGGCACAGTAAAAATTGTAAGTGTAATGGCTGGTGGCCCAGCTTGGAAGCAAGGTGAATTGATGGCTAATGATGTAATTTTAAAAGTGGCACAAGGTGCAGGCGAACCTGTAGATATTGCAGGTTACGAAGTTACAGATGCAGTAAAACTTATAAGAGGTACAAAAGGAACCGAAGTAAGACTTACAGTAAAAAAAGAAGATGGTACCATAAAAACTATTGCAATTGTAAGAGATGAAATAAAGCAAGATGAAAGTGCTGTACGTAGTGCTATAGTAAATGAAGGGGGCAATAAAATTGGATATATTTATTTGCCTGATTTTTATGCAAACTTTGAGGATGCAGATGGTGCAAGGTGCAGTGATGATGTAGCAAATGAATTGATAAAACTAAAAAAAGAAAACGTAAAAGGTGTTGTAATGGATTTACGTTTTAATGGTGGGGGAAGCCTACAAGAAGTTGTAAATATGGTGGGTTTGTTTATACCACAAGGTCCCGTAGTTCAAGTAAAAGATAAAGAAGGCAGAAGTTTGCCATTGTACGATAAAAACC
>JBMLOQ010000034.1:0-19552 GCA_049242885.1 Chitinophagaceae bacterium | reverse complement strand
CACGAGTTCAAATCTCGTTCTCGCTACTACAACCCCTCTACATGAGGGGTTTTTATTTTTAAAGTAAAGTAAAATGTTTACAGTTTACGTTTTATACTCACCAATTCATCAAAAACATTATACAGGATTTACTTCAAGTGTTGAAGAAAGATTGTTATCACACAATCATCTTGGCAAAGATTGGACATCCAAATACCGACCTTGGAATTTGATTTATAGAAAGGAATTTGAAGATAAATCAGAAGCTTTACAATATGAGAAGTGGCTAAAGACAGGCGTAGGCAGAGAATTTATAAAAAGATTAGAGCATTAGATATAAGGATTCATATCCGCCGCGGCGGACACGAGTTCAAATCTCGTTCTCGCTACTACAACCCCTCTACATGAGGGGTTGTAGTTTTTTAGGTTAAGTAAAATAAAATTCTCCAGTAATTCTTTATAACTCAAAAATGGCTTTAATTCTATTAATTAGTTGCACACTTTGTAATAATAGCAATTTCTATTTTTTACGCTCTATCTCTCTATTAATTTCCTCAATATCTACAGGTCTTTCGTTGATATCACCCATTAAATATTTTGTAAAGTAATCTGCTGCTTTCCAAAACCAATATTCTTGCATATCACCAAAACCGTGTCTTTGTGTAGGTAGTAACAACATATCAAAACGTTTATTAGCTTTAATCAAAGCGTTAACAACCCTCATGGTGTTTGCTGGGTGCACATTGTTATCAATTTCACCATGAACCAATAATAATCTGCCTTTTAAGTTTTTAGCTAAATCGGGGTTTTTATCTATGCTGTAGGCAAAAGTGGTATCTCCTTTTTCATTAATATTTTCTTTTACACCATGATGCTTTTCGCTCCACCATCTATTATAAATACTGTTATCATGATTGCCAGCACTACTTACAGCAACTTTAAATATATCTGGATAAACAAACATGGCTGCTGTACTCATAAATCCACCACCACTATGCCCATGAATACCCACTTTTTCTCTATCAATAAAATTAAATCTATCTGCCAATTGCTCAATAGCTGCTTTTTTATCTGCCAAGCCATAATCTCTTAAATTACCATATCCATAGTTATGATACCATTTGCTTAATGCAGGATGACCACCTCTATTACCTACAGTAATTACTATAAATCCAAGTTGAGCTAGTCTGTCAATTCTATCAAAACCTCTGCTAAAGCTTTTATTTACAGCCTCAGTTTGAGGACCTGGATAAACATATTCAATGATGGGATATTTTTTTGCAGGATCAAAGTCAAAAGGCTTATACATTACACCATACAAATCTGTTACCCCGTCATCAGCTTTAATTTTGAATGGTTCAGGAAATTTATAACCTGCAGCCAAAAGATTGCTTAAATCTGCAGTTTCTAAATCCATTATTTTTTTGCCATCACTGCTTATTAAACTTGATTTTGGGTTGGTATTTACTCTGCTAAAATTGTTAACAAAAAAGGTAGCGTTATCATTCATACTTACTCCATTGTCGAAGTTGCCAGCATTTAACAACTGTAAACCTGTACCATCAAAATTTATTTTATATAGATGATAATAATAGGGATCTTCTTTTTCGGTTGAATTCCCTTTTTTATCAAAATCTGTAATTGTTTCTCTTCCATTCGCAGTAAAATAAACAATTCGTTTTTTATCGTCAATACCAACAACATCTTCACAATGCCAAGCTCCTTTTGTAATTTGATTTTTTAGTTTTCCCTGTGCATCGTACAAATAAAAATGAGCCCAACCGTCACGCTCACTCCAATGTATCATTTCTCCTGTGTTTTTTACAATTGCTGGTCTTTTAATTTCTACGTAAGTGTTTAACCTTTCTTCAATCAATGGTTTTAAGGATTGAGTATTGGCTTCTACTTCACAAATATCTATTTTCTTTAAATCTCTACTTGTGCGTTGAATATAAAACTTATCATTTGTACCATGCCAAATAGTAGGCCTAAACTCATCATCTCTATTACTAGCTAAACTTGGGGCATTAAACACGCCCAAGTCTTGATCTTTAAATAAAGCTACATTAATAGGCTTTAAATTTTGAGAAGCAAAGTCGTAAACAAATAAATAATCTGTTGGGCTTTCTTTTTCGCCAGGCATCCAGTATTTATAAGTTTCTAAAGTTGGTCTTGGATCGGCAATGCTATTTATTACCCAAAGTTCTTTTACTTTTCTTACATCGGTTTTAGTTATAGCTAATTTTTTGCCATCAGGACTCCAATAAACAAAAGCAGATTTGCGTTTATTTTTATTTTTTTCTTTATCTACATTGGTTTCTCCACCACCACCAAATGCTCCATCACCATGATAAGCAAAATGTTCTACACCATCAAAAGTTATTTGTTTTTCTACAATGGTACTATCATCTTCATTCACTAACGCTTTTTCGTAATTGGCTTTATCCATTACATATAAATTGTATTTTTTTCCAAAAACAAACAAATCTTCATTTGGCGAAACACTTGCCCAACTTGGTTTACGTTTGGTTTTTTTAAAGTCTACAAGTTCAATTAGTTCTTGTGTAGCAATATTATATTCGAAATAAAAAGTCTTTTTTTCTTTAGTTGCTTTGGCATCTTTTTTAGTTGTAGAAGAAGTATCTTTTTTTTCAACTTCTTGGGTGCTTTTAACTTCAAACCTAACTACAGTTTCGTCTTTTATAAAACGCATACTATCTAAACCAAGATGTTTAGCATCAAAAGGATCTTTAACAATTGCACTAATTTTCATGGCAAGCGTTTCATTATCCCAAAGTAATTTTTTTTCTGCTTTAGCAGCATCTACAATATACCATTGTTTGCCCTCGCTAGTTTCGTACATATACCAAAACTTATCACCTTTTTTTAGCCAATGAGCATCTACATTGGTGCTAAATACTAATTTATCTAGTTTTTTTGGCGAAAATCTTGAGGCTAAATTATAATTGGCTTTTTGTTGTGCCAATGCCATCATACAATTTAGTAGCAAAATAATTGTTAGGATTCTTTTCATGAGTTAAATATAAAATGATAGGAAGCTAATATAAAAGCTTTAGTTAATTTTTAAATTTTTTTTTGATGAACTAATAAGAAAGTAAAGTATGATTTTTAAGAATAAAAGTAATTTCTTCAATGTTTACTAATAAACTCAACTCTCTATTTGCAGCAAGTAAATTCTAAATACAGTATTCATTTTAATTATGTCAACAGGTGCTTAGCAACTAACCATTATTTTTTGCATTGCATCAAACCTTTCACTACTATCTTTTGGCGTTTCGTAAACTTTAATGTTATCTTTTAATTTACTTTTAGTAATACGTTGCATATAAGGCAAAAGCGGACTGCCTTGCCACTCAAAAATAATTGTTGGTATGGCTAGTAAATCTATATTTTCTTTTTTTTCGTTATTAAATGCAGCTTTATATGCTTGGGCATAATTTATACCAGCAATTAAGTAATCGTTAACAATGGCTTGTACAATGTTTGCTGCTGCTACATTTTGTGCAATTCTGTTTTTTTCGATTTGCTTATACCATGGGAAAAATTGAGTGCTTAATGCCACATGGTTCCATAGATTTAGTAAATGGCTTCCATCATCTTTTGGTGTAATGTCAATAAAATAATTTTCAGTAATTTCTTTTCTTTCATCATCTGTAAAATGGGCAATATTATCAATAAACAAATGCTTAACTTTTTGGGGATTTGCATTTGCAATAGCAACACTAATTTGTGCTCCAGTTGCAGTGCCATAAATATAAATTGGCTCTTTTGTAAACTGAGTTATAAACTCCTCAAAAAAATTTACATAATCATTCATTTGAGGGTTTTCAATTGGTAAACACTGACTGAGGCCATAACCTGGAGTGTCTACAGCTACGACTGTAAATTTTTTATACAACAATTCCATTAAAGGCAACATTGTATTACTAGTTCTTGGACTAGGGTGCAATAAAAAAAAGTATGGCCCATTTCCTGAAATTTTATAACATACCTTACAGTTGTTTACTGTTGTAAACTGTTGAGAAAAAATAAACATCTTATATATTTATAATTGCTTACAAACCTACACATCATTTACATATTTTTGATGTATGATGAATAAACAAATTTTACTTGTACAAAGGCCTAAAGGAATTGTACGTGAAGAACATTTTGAACTAAAAGAAATTGCTTTAAGCAGTTTACTAGATGGTGAACTGATTATTAAAAATAAATTTATTTCACTTGATCCTGCAATGCGAGGATGGATGAACGAAGGCACAACTTATATAAAAGGGGTTGAATTAAATACAGTTATGAGAGCATTTGCTGTGGGCGAAGTAGTAGAATCTAAAAATATCGATTTTAAAGTTGGGCAAAAAGTACAGGGCTTATTTGGTGTACAAGAATATTTTTTAACAGACGGAAAAAATGTACAAAAAATTGAATCAAGCAATTTTCCATTAAGTTGGTATTTAGGTATTTTAGGAATGCCTGGTTTAACTGCTTATTTTGGGTTGCTCGACAAGGGCAAGCCACAACTTGGTGAAACAGTGCTGGTTAGTGGTGCTGCAGGAATGGTGGGTAGTTTAGTTGGGCAAATTGCTAAAATTAAAGGGTGTAATGTAATTGGAATTGCTGGTGGTGCAGATAAGTGCAACTATGTAAAACACGAACTTGGGTTTGATGCTTGTATTGATTATAAAAATGAAGATGTAGCAAAATCTATAAAACAACTATCACCTAATGGTATTAATATTTATTTTGATAATGTAGGAGGACAAACTTTAGATGACGCTCTTCTAAATCTAGCAATAGGAGCAAGGGTTGTTGTATGTGGTGCCATATCTCAATACAATGATGCACAGTTTAATGGCTTAAAAAACTATATGAAAATTGTAAGTGCTAGGGGTACGCTAAGTGGCATTATTGTTTTAGATTATTTTTACAGGGCTCAAGAAGCAATAAACGATATTAGCAATTGGATACAAGAGGGTAAAGTTAAGTATCGAGAACATAAAATTGAAGGCTTAGAAAACTTTGCCACAACTTTGCAAATGCTCTTTACAGGAGCCAACAATGGCAAACTTTTATTACAACTTTAATAATTACAAAAGTGGAATCTTTACAACAATACAATAAAATATTTTTTATAGGAGTGGCCGGTACGGGTATGAGTGCTTTAGCACAATACTGTAAAGGTATTGGTAAACATGTAAGTGGAAGTGATAGATATTTTGGCAACAGTACAACCAACGAAATTCAACAACAACTTACACAATTTGGCATTCAATGTTTTGCACAAGATGCTAGCGGAATTGATGCTTCAATTGATGTAGTAGTTATAAGTACTGCGGTAGAAGATACAAATATTGAAGTGCAAAAAGCAAAGACTTTAGGCATTACCATTTTAAAACGTTCTCAATTATTAACGCTTATAAGCAAAACCAAAAAAACAATTGCGATTGGAGGCACAAGTGGAAAAAGTACCACAACAGCCATGTTGTTTGATATTTTAGAAGTAGCAGGATTACAACCAAGCATTATTAGTGGTGCAGGATTAGTACGCCTGCAAGAAAAAGGATTAATTGGAAATGCTTGGGTTGGCAATGGTGATTGGCTTGTTATTGAAGCAGACGAAAGTGATGGTAGTATTGTATATTATGAACCCCAAATTGGTGTGCTATTAAATATTGATAAAGATCATAAAGAAATTGAAGAGCTGTACGAAATTTTTAACATATTCAAATCAAATTCTAAACAATTTGTAGTAAACCAAAGTAATGAACATGCAGCTAAGTTTTCATTAAATAAGCACTATGATTTTGGACTAGAGCTTACAAATGTGGGCTATGCTGCAACAGACATTCAGCCTAATGGTTTTGCAGTAAATTTTACTATAAACCAAACTGCATTTAGTATAAATACCTTTGGAGTTCACAATGTAGAAAATGCCTTGGCTGCAAGTGCTGTGGCTAGTTTGTGTGGTGTAAATTTAAACACATCTGCCAAAGCAATAAAAGCATATAAAGGCATTTATCGTAGAAACCAAATTTTGGGTACAAAGCATACTGTTTTGGTAATTGATGATTATGCTCACAATCCTGCAAAATGTGCTGCAGCAATTAAAGGTGTACAAGCAGTAAGTAAAAATGTGGTGGCTTGGTTTCAACCCCATGGCTATGGTCCTACACGATTTTTAAGAAACGATTTTGTACACGAGTTGGCAACTGTATTAAGACCAACAGATACAATTGTAATGAGTGAAATTTTTTATGCTGGAGGTACAGCTGTTAAAGATATTAGTGCCAACGATTTAGTTGAAGATTTAAAATCTAAGGGCTGTAATGCCATATTTATAGAAGATAGAAATAATTTGACAAAAAACATAAAGCATTTGCTCCAAAACAATTCTGTTCTTTTGTTAATGGGTGCAAGAGATCCTAGCTTAGCACAGTTTGCACAAAATGTTTTTGATGAGTTGTAAATTAAGTTTTCAATATTTTCCTTTAATTTTATGCAATCTAAAAAAATTTAACCATGAGAGGTGTAAACAAAGTTATTCTAGTTGGCAATTTAGGAAAAGATCCTGATTACAATTTACTAGAGGGAAACATTGCCGTAGTAAAATTTCCTTTGGCTACCACAGAAAGTTTTAAAGACCGAGATGGCAAATCTCATTCAAAAACAGAATGGCATACCGTTGTTTTATGGCGTGGATTAGCAGAACTTGCTGTAAAATGTTTAAAAAAGGGAAGCTTAATTTATATTGAGGGGAGATTAAGAACAAGGGCATGGGAAGATAAAGAAGGTAACAAAAAATTTTCTACAGAAGTTGTTGCAGATAACTTTGTAATGCTCGAAAAACGACATGAGGACACTTTTAGCCAAGATGCTTTTGATGCAAATCTTAATGGAGATTTAGAAACAAATGGTAGCCCAGAAGATAACATGCCATTTTAAAATTTCTTCTACAATAATTAACCCATATTTTTGCCTAGCTAATAATTAATCTATATTAGCACTATTGTTCACGAAACTTTTTATTTTGGACTATCATTCGAGTCTCTTAATTCTACTTAATATCAACACTCAAGGCACTACTGCCTTGGTTCTTTTGCTACTTTGTTTAATGGCTTTAAATTTTATGATAGCCGGTGCAGAAGTGGCTTTTTTTTCGCTTAATTACAAAGACATTAATCTCCTAAAAACTAAGCCAGATGCTATTTACAAAAAAATTGTTGATCTTTTAGAAAGACCAAAAATTTTACTGGGTACAATGCTTATTGCCAATTGTTTGCTAAATATTGGTGTAATTGTAATTTCAAATTTATTGCTAGAGCAATTTATACATATTCCTATTTTTTTATTGGAATTTTTTGTGAAAGTAGTTTTAGTTACCTCTTTGCTATTATTGTTTTGCGAGGTGATGCCAAAAGTAATGGCAAACCAAAACAACATTCGATTTGCCAAGCAAGTAGCCCCATTAATTGATACAGTAAATTATATTTTTAAAAGTTCTAGTATTTGGTTGGTAGAAACTAGTGATGCAATTGAAAAAAGATTATCTTCAAAATCATCTGGGGTAATAAGTAACGATGAAATGAGCCATGCCATTGATATTACTTATGAAGAAGAAAGTGAGAAAAATATATTAAAGGGAATTTTGGACTTTAATACCATTACTGTAAAGCAAATAATGAAGGCTAGGATGGATGTGCATGGAATTGATTATGAAAGTGATTTTAAAACCGTAATTAGTCAAATTGCCGACTTACACTATAGTAGATTACCAGTTTACAAAGAAGATTTAGACCAAGTAGTTGGTGTAATACATACAAAAGATGTGTTGCCATACCTAAACGAAGCGGATGATTTTAATTGGTATGGACTGCTACGAAATGCTTTTTTTGTACATGAACAAAAATTGATAGAAGATTTGCTTCAGGAGTTTCAGCAAAAACGAATTCACTTTGCAGTGGTGGTAGATGAGTTTGGCGGTACAAGTGGTATTGTAACTTTAGAAGATATTTTAGAAGAAGTAATTGGCGAAATTAAAGATGAATTTGACGAAGAAGAAAGTACCCACAAAAAGCTAGATGAGTACAATTATATTTTCGAAGGAAGAACCATGATTAACGATGTATGTAAGTTTATGGAACTTCCATTAGATACTTTTGATACTGTAATTGGCGAAAGTGATTCTTTAGCAGGATTAATCTTAGAAATAGCTGGAGAAATACCAAAAGATAAGCAAGTAGTAGTGTGTGGCGACTTTAAATTTATGGTTCTAGAATTAGTAAAGCATAGAATTAATAAAGTTAAAGTAACCATTAGCCCTATTCATTTGCAAGAACAACCAAAAGCAGAAGAAAATATATAATTATCCTTGCTTTTAAGATCGTTGGCTAGCCTCAATTTCTTCAATATCAATGATAACTTTTTTATCATTATTGTCCTTTTCAACAACAGTTATTGTAATCATTTTGGCTTTAGAAGTTTTGCTTGCTGGTAAATAAAAATACCTAGAGGCTTGTGTAGGCTTAATATTCTTTGCATTTATTGCTTTTGTTACTTCAAAATCAGTTTCAGTATTATTAATATTTACTGCTTGTAATGTTGGATTAGTTTCAATTAAGTTTTTTATTACCACATTTTCTTTTGCCAATTCACTTAGAAATTGAAACCCATCTTTCAGCCTTTGTTTATCAATAGTTGTATATTTTGTTGTTTGCAATACTTTTTTTGAATTATAACTATTATACGTGTTTGGTTGTTTTTTTACTGTTCTAGTATTTTTTATTGCAGAAAAAGCCTTAGGTGTATTCTTATCTTTTTTGAGATTCTTTAAATCAGGTTTACTAATAGTTTGAGTTGTTATTTCTTCAACTTTTGATGGGTTATTTGTAAAAAAACTAGTGCCTAAAGCAATAAGTAAAACAAAGCTCATCATAAGAACTTGTTTAGTATTTAATTTGTTAAAATCCATGCCTGTTTTTGTAACCCTTTTTATTCTTTGCAACAAATAATGTGGTTGGGCAAATGCTTGTACTAATGCAACTGTTTTTTGTGCTTGATGATGTTTTGCTACAGCAAATAAAGTTTGTGCATACAGTATATTTTCTGGTACTTTTTTAAGCACCCAATCATCGCAGCAAAACTCTCTTTCTTGCTCAATTTCTTTTAATAAAATTTTTGAAAATGGGTTAAAAAATAAAAATGTATCAACAACTTTTAATAACAAGTTTATAGCATAATCATTTCTAAGTATATGGGCAATTTCGTGAAGCAATACCATTTCCATTTCTTTATTTGTAAGTGAGTTACATAAAGAAAATGGTAATACAATTATCGGTTTAAAAAATCCATAGGTAATGGGGCTCGATATGGCATTGCTAATTTTAATTACAACATTTTTATTTGCCAAATAAGGCTTTATAAAGTTATATAGTTCATCAATTTTATCATATACTATAAAGTTGTTTTGCTGTTTTTGTAAAGTTGAAAATTTAATTGATAAGCGAATTAATAAAATCCCAACAATAATTATATATGCAAATCCTAAATAAGAAAACAAATTGCTAGAAATAAAACCGTCTATTATTGAATTATTTAAAGGAGTAAAACTGCTATTATGAAAAAAAATAGTTTTTAAAAACCATGTAAATCCTAAAAACTGCAAAGTCACAGCAATTGTATAAACTGCTTTATTGTTTTTAATTAAAAACTTGCATAAATAATAAAACAATAGTATTAGAGCAAATTGCCAAATGCTTTGTGCTAATGCGTTAACTATATTAGTATATGAAAACATGAATTGCTATTTATGTTTTAAACTATCTAATAAACTTTGAATTTCATCCAGCTCTTCAGAGGTATGATTGCCGTTTCCTAATGTGTGTAATACAAGTTGGGAGGCATTGCCATTAAACAATGTATGTACCATCTTTCCTACAAATTGTTGTTGGGTGTCTTCTTGTTTAAGTAAGGGAGTGTAAAGGTGTATTTTTTGTTTGTCGTTTCGTGTTACAATACCCTTATCATGCATTATTTGCATCAATTTAAGTGTAGTAGTATAGCCTACATCTTTATTAGCTGCAAGTATATTATGCACTTCTCTTACGCTACACTCTTTTTTTTCCCAAAGAATTTTTAAAATATCTAACTCACTTTCTGTGGGTTTTGTATGTACAGACATTATTGTACGATTTTATTCGTACGAAAGTAAAAAATTATTTGTAAATAAAAAGTAAAAGTTTTCTTTCAGTTTAATTACTGTAAAATTCTATATCCAGAAGTTGGTATAGTAAATTTTGATGCTTGTACAGGACTTAAATTAATTTTTGTAGCTGTATAAAATATTTTTTTATCGCCTTCGGCAATTTCATAGGCCAATACAAAGCCTGGAACATCTTTAAACTGATACTCAAAATCCTTAACACTAGGAACTATACTTTGAGTGTAATAAATTAAGATTTGAAGTCCTTCTTTAGTTTGCAAATAAGCTTTTGTGCAACTATATCCCAAAATGTTTTTAGTTTCACTGGTGTTTTGTAAAGAATAGCCCTCGTACTTTTTATTTTTTTCTTGCCATTGTGTTTTAGTAAGTTTTGTAAGCACTTTGTTTGCCCCAAACTCTCTTAGTATAGTAACCAAATTATTTGTTTTGTCGTAAATAACCGATTGGGTAAAAGCATTACTTATTAAATCTGTTCTGGCATCATTACCTTTTATATACACAATTTTAGTGCTGTTTTGTAATGCATTGGCTTCTTCTTTATTAGATGTGCTGTCTAGCAAAGCCTTGTATTCAATAGTACATTCTGCAACAACCCTTTGTTGCGAAAATGTAAATGTAGTTTTGCAACAAATTAATATAATAAATAGATAAACTTTATACATACAAGTAATATTTCAATTATCATGCTAAACTAAGGCTTATGCTATTCATTAACAATTTCTTATGAAATTAAACTTCTTTCCATGTATGATCTGCCAATAATTGCACACTACTTACAAACTGCTTAAAGGGTCCTGCACCGCCCCATTCTGTAGGTGCTACTAGCGATAGAATGTGAGAATCGTCTCTACGTTCGTACAAATGATAAGTTTGCCCAATTTGTGGTTTAAAGTTTAGTTTGGCTTCATAAATCATCATACTTAGTTCTCTTCGTTTTCTTATGTCTTGGGCTTGCCTTGCTAGTAATTCAATTTGCTCTTTTATTTGATTTAAGTGCATGTTTGTTTGTTCTTCCATGGCTGCTAAAGCCTTGTGTTTTATTACACCTTCTTTTGTTGGGCGAATGGCAACACTTCCAGCAGACGATGCATAAGGCAATACACTTAATTGTTTATGGTAAACTTCAACATTTATAAAACTTTCACCATCTACTTTAATACCTTGTTGCGATAGCTTTAAAAAACCATTAGCTAAAATTTCGTGTGTTACTTTTAATATTTCTTTATCTTCTTTATAGAAAGCAATACACAGAGTGCTGGCATTTACAATTTCAGCAGTAATAGAATCGGCAAAATCCTGATTATCAAAGGGTTGTTTTTCTCCGTTAGGTAATACATTGTATTGACTGTAAAATGCTTCGCCATCTTGACTTATCCAGTTTAAAGTAAAACCTAACAGCTTACCTTGTTGTAAAGAATCAATTTTGTATATTCCACTTTTTGGTGTTGTGCCAAATTGATAGTTGCATTTTTCTGGAAACAATTGCCAAGATGCTAAAAAATTATATGCCTGAACCATTATTAAGTTTTGAACTAAAATTTATTTACAACACTATAACACCAAAACGAAACATTTTGTTTGTACTATAGCCTAAATCATATATTTACAAAAATGATTTTATGCTACCATGGCAGCAAGGTAAGGTAATTGCAATAGAACAAGCAGCACCTGCTACAAAAAAATTTTTTATAGAAGTAAATGAGGTTTTTAATTTCGAACCTGGCCAATTTGTAACCTTAGATTTACCAATTCACGAGCAAAAAAATAAGCGTTGGCGTAGTTACAGTATTGCCAGTAGCCCAAACAATAGCAATGTGTTTGAGCTAGTAATTGTATGGCTTGAAGGTGGTGCAGGAACTACTTACCTTTTTAATGAAGTTGTGGTAGGTACAATGCTTAACATAAGAGGGCCTCAAGGAAAATTTGTTTTACCACAAACTATTGATAAAGATTTGTATTTAATATGCACAGGCACTGGGGTAGCCCCTTTTAGAAGTATGGTAAACTACTTGTACAGCAATAACATAAATCATAAAAATATTTATTTGGTTTTTGGATGTAGAAAGTTTGAAGATTGTTTGTATAAAGATGAATTATTATCTCTGCAAAGCAAACTATCTAATTTTTATTATAAACCTGCTTTTTCACGAGAAGGTTTGGTTGATGATTGGGCTAGTAAAGGCTATGTTCATGGAGTTTATGAAAGTATAATTGAAAGTAATAAAGTAAATGAAACTATAAGTCCTGCTACATTTTACTTATGTGGCTGGAAAAATATGATAGATGAAGCCAAGCAAAGAATTTTAAGTTTTGGATACGATAAGCATGATATTCATTTGGAATTGTATGGATAAATTAAAATGGCATTCCCTTTTAATTACACAAAAAACTAGTTCAATTTATTGTATCAATAAATCAGCAAGATTCAACAATACTATATTTGCCACATGGAAAAAAAAGTGAGAGTTCGTTTTGCACCAAGCCCAACAGGAGGTCTTCACTTGGGAGGTGTAAGAACCGTTTTATACAACTATTTATTTGCAAAAAAACATAATGGTGATTTTATTGTAAGAATTGAAGATACCGACCAAACAAGATTTGTAGAAGGTGCAGAAGCATACATTTTTAAAACATTAGAATGGTGTGGATTACAGCCTAATGAAAGTGTTTTACATGGTGGCCCTCACGCTCCTTATAGACAAAGTGAAAGAAAAGAAAGTTACAAACAATATGCTTTGCAATTGGTGGAAAAAGGATTAGCTTATTATGCCTTTGATACACCTGAGGATTTAGATGAACAACGTAAAAATATTCCCAATTTTCAATACAATAGTACTACAAGAAACACTTTAAAAAATTCAATTACTTTAAGTGAATCCGAAGTAAATACTTTACTCGAAAATAATACACCTTTTGTAATACGTGTAAAGCTGCAACCCAACAATACTATACATTTACACGATTTAATAAGAGGCGAAGTACAATTTGATACTACTCAAGTGGACGATAAAGTTTTGTTGAAGGCAGATGGAATGCCAACTTATCATTTAGCAGTTGTGGTAGATGATTATTTAATGCAAATTACACATGCTTTTAGAGGTGAAGAGTGGTTGCCTAGTGCTCCAGTACATGTGTTTTTGTGGGAGCATTTATTTGGGTTAGAAAATATGCCAAAATGGGCTCATCTTCCATTGATATTAAAACCAGATGGTAATGGTAAGTTAAGCAAAAGAGATGGAGAAAGATTGGGATTTCCTGTATTTGCGATGGATTGGCAAGATCCCAAAAGCAACGAGAAAACCATTGGATTTAAAGAACGTGGTTTTTTGCCTGAAGCATTTATTAATATGCTGGCCATGTTGGGTTGGAATGATGGAACAGAACAAGAAATTTTCACGATAGATGAATTAATTGAAAAATTTAGCTTGGAAAGGGTGCATAAAGGTGGAGCAAAATTTGATTACGAAAAAGCCAAACATTTTAATAAAGAATGGATTAAGAAACTGAGCATTGAAGATTTAACATTGAATGTAGAACCCATATTGATTGCTAACAATATTGATGTTGAAGATAAAATAAAACTAAAAACATTAATAAACTTAGTAAAGGATAGATGTACTTTTTTGAATGATTTTGTAGAACAAACTCAGTACTTTTATAACACACCAACAAGCTTCGATATTGCATCGATACAACCAAAATGGGATGAAACAAAAAAGCAATTCTTTGAAAAATTTATTGAATCGTTAGAAGAAATGGTTTGGCAGCCTCTAGAAGCTGAAATAGCTTTTAAAGCTTTAGCAGCTTTACACAATATTAAAGTTGGGGAAGTAATGATGCCTTTAAGAATAATGCTTGTAGGCGGAAAGTTTGGACCAGGTGTTTTTGAAATTGCATGTTTGCTTTCAAAAGCTGAAGTTGCTCATAGAATTAGTACAGTAGTTCATCAACTATCTTAGTTAAATGATTATACCTCCATATTTAAAAAAAGGGAACACCATTGGCATAGTTTGTACAAGTGGTTATATGCCTTTAGAAAATACCAAAACCTGCGTATCTGTTCTTAAGAAAGCAGGTTATAATGTTGTGCTTGGCAAAACTGTGGGCAACCAAAACAACTATTTTTCTGGAACTGATGAAGAGCGTTTAAATGATTTGCAAACTATGCTTGATGACGATAGCATTTTTGCCATTTTATGTGGTAGAGGAGGATATGGTTTAAGTAGAATTTTTAAAAAAATCAATTTTAAAAAGTTTATTAAAAGCCCTAAATGGATAATTGGTTTTAGTGATATTACAGTTTTGCATAGTTATATAAATGCTCAAATAAAAATAGCCACTTTACATGCACCAATGGTAAATGCTTTTAATAACGATGGCTATAAAAATAAGTATGTGCAATCTTTATTAAATGCAATAAAAGGACCATCAAGTCCATATTATTGCTTACCACATGTATTTAATAAAGTTGGTGATATAACTGCTGAATTAGTAGGTGGTAATCTTTGTATTTTAGCTCATTTACAAGGTACAACTGCTGCGGCAAAAACTAAGGGTAAAATTTTGTTTTTAGAAGATGTAGGCGAGTATTTGTATAATATTGATAGAATGTTTTTGCAACTAAAACATGGAGGTGTTTTTAAAGATTTAGCAGGGTTAATTATTGGGGGTTTTACAGAGTTAAAAGATACCACAATTCCTTTTGGACAAACAGTATATGAAATAATACATAGTCACATTAGCGAATATAATTTTCCAGTATGTTTTAATTTTCCTGTAAGCCACGATGTAGAAAATGTAGCTTTAAAAATTGGTGTAACTTATCAATTAAAAATTACTAAAAACAATGTAATACTTAAAGAAGTTACATAGACAAATATGCTTACATCAAAACCAATTAAACATAGCTTCGCTAGTTAATTGCTGTTTTGCTTCTCCTTCTATATCCTTTACAATTTTTCCTTCTTGTAACTGAATAATTCTGTTGCCATAAGCATGTGCATCTTTTAAGTTGTGTGTTACCATAATGGCAGTTAATTGATATTGCTTTATCAGCTTGTTAGAAAGTTCCATGATGGTATTGGCAGTTTTGGGATCTAAGGCTGCCGTTGGTTCATCAAGCAATAAAATGTTGCAATCATCAAGCACACTCATAATTAGCGTAAGAGCTTGTCTTTGACCACCACTTAAATTTCCTACAAGTGTATTGAGTTTGTTTTCTAAACCCATTTCTAAAATAGCCAATTGATTTTTGATGTGATTTTCAAAACTTTTTTTAATGCCAATTTTCAGGTATTTATTTTTTGTTCTTAATGCAGCTAATCTACAATTTTCAATGATAGTTAAGTTAGGTGCAGTACCTTCTAGGGGATTTTGAAAAACTCTAGCAATCCATCGGCTTCTTTTATAATCTGGAAGTTTGGTTACATCATTCCCATCAAGCAAAACAACCCCATCTTTACAAATAATATTACCAGCTATGGTGTTTAACAGTGTAGATTTTCCTGAGCCATTTGCTCCAACTATTACAGTAAAGCTTTGTGCTTTAAAACTAGCACTTAAATTGTTTAAAATAGTTTGCTCCGTTGCTAAGCCTTTATTTACTTGTACTGTTATATTTTCTAACTGTATCATAATGCTTGCTGATTTTTTGAGTTAGAAAATGCAACAATGCTCAGCACAATTAATGCTGTAATTAATTTTAAATAAATGGTATCTACACCAAGTGTAAGTGTAATAGCTAAAACAAGTTGAAAAACTATACTACCAAACACAACACAGCATAATTGAAGTAACAAATTATGTACACCAAACCATTTAATAAATGTGTTGGCAATAAGTACACTACCCAAACCAGTAATTACAATACCAATGCCCATGTTTACATCTATAAAACCTTGGTATTGTGCTACTAAAAAGCCACTTAAAGCAATACATCCATTGCCAATTGCTAAGCCTAATATTTTTTTAGAATTTGTATTTATGCCTACTGCATTTGCCATAGATTCGTTGTTGCCAGTAGCTCTTAAAGCCAAACCCATATCAGTTTTTAAAAAATAATTGAGTAAAAAAATAATTAGCCCAACAATTAACAAGCAAATGAGAAGTTGATTAAAGGGTTCGCTAAAAGTGTCGTTTCCAATTTTTATAATTTGTGTATTAAAAAAATGAGAAACATTAAGTAGTGGCAAGTTTGATTTTCCCATAATTGCTAGATTTATGGAATAAAATCCAGTCATAACCAAAATGCCAGCCAATAATGGTTGTACTTTAAATTTTGTATGAATAAAACCAGTAAAACAGCCTGCTATTGCACCCCCTAAAATACTTAATGGTAGAATTATAAATAAAGAAATGTTTTGAAGCATTAAAACACCAGTAATTACAGCTCCAAATGTGTAGCTGCCATCTGTTGTAATATCTGGAATGTTGAAAATTTTTATACCTAAAAAAATACCCAAACTAAGAATGGATAAACAACAGCCTAATATTATTGCAGTAACAAAGAAAATGCTCATGTATAAATTATAATACAAATAACAAGAATAGTTGCTTATTGTTGTTTAGCAGTATTAACTTTTTTGTTTTATAGTTTCGGCAAAACTTAGTTTTTTACTCAGCCCAATAATTACTTTAGTAATTCTATTACTAATACTTTTTTCTGTTTTAGCCTGTTCTATCCATTTGCTATAATAATTTTGATGACTGCGAGGCATTTTGTAAAAAGTTTCTGAAACCAAAGGGTCATCTTTTAAGCATTCCACTAAATCATTATTTAATTGATATATGGATGCATCAACTTCTAAATTAAGGCTAACTTCATCAGAACTTCTTAAGTTTAACCTTTTTCTTAGATTGTTATTTAAAGCTAGTATAAAATTGCCTTCACCCATAGGTAACAAAGCAATGGCTTCTATAGATTCTTTGTTAATAAAACCTTTTACTCTAAAGCTTTTTTTAAAATTCGGTTTTAGTTGTTGTGCAATATTTGAAGGTATTTCAATATACGTCCAGCCAGTTTTTTCGCCCTTTTCAGCAAACTTTTTTACAACTGTATCAAAGCTTACCATAAAGCATTAAAATTTTTTATCAATAATAAAAGGAAGCATGGCTCTCCAAGTAGGCCAATCATGGTGAATATCTGCACCCCACACATCAAGTTCGTGCCAAATACCCTTATCCCACAATACCTGACTAAATCGTTTGTTGGCTTCAGGGTCCTCAAAGTTTCCTCCACCTGTATAAATGTGTATATGATGGCTGCTTTTTATTTTATCTAAATACCAACTATCGTGTAGGTTTGGAATGTAATGGTATGGACTGTTAAAATACACTTGATTGTCCCAAAATCCTTTGGTGTATTCACTTAAATCATAAACCCCACTCATGCTAATACAACCATTAATAATATCGGGGCGTTTTAAAAATAAATTCATTGCATGCAAAGCTCCAAAGCTTGCACCACAGGTGTACACAAAAGTTTCGTTACTAGTATGGGTTCTTATGTATGGAATTACTTCATTAAATACGTATTCATTAAATTGGTTTTGCCTAATAGCTTTATGGCTTGGTTCCATTTGATTATTCATCCAACTTTCTGTATTGATACTATTTATGCTAAATACTTTAAGTTTACCAGCATTTATATATGGTGCAAGTGCATCAATCATTTGAAAACGTTCATACTCTTTATAGTCTGCAGCAGCAGTTGGTATTAGCAGTAAAGCAAAGCCAAAACTTCCATAACTTACAATGGGCATTTCTTTGTTTAAAGCAGGGCTAAACCACGAGGTTTCTTGTTTATGCATACCAAGTATTTTTTAATGATGTTAAAGTTCAAATGTAATGGTTTAATAATTTTTTGGAAAGAAAATATTGCCAATAAATAGAATCAGTTTTTCTAATGCCTACAAGTAAATTTCAAAAAAGAAAGTATTTCAATTAAACTAATTGCTCAAATTTGTATCTATTATATTGTTAAAAAATCACTCACATGGATGTAAACGATAAAGCGTTGCTGTTGCAGTTTAAAGATGCTGCAACTAAGGAAAAGGCTTTTACAGGCATTTTAAAAAAATATCAAGAACGCTTGTATTGGCATATTCGACGAATGGTGGTTGATCATGAAGATGCAAATGATGTACTGCAAAATATGTTTATAAAAGTGTGGGGTGGGTTGGATAATTTTAGAGAAGATAGTCAATTATACACTTGGTTGTATAGGATTGCAACTAATGAATGTTTAACCCATTTGGAAAAACAAAAACGACGTGTATCTGTTAGTTTAGATGATGAAGATAGTGGCTTAGAAGATAAAATAAAAGCCTCGGAAAATTTTGATGCAAACAAGTTGGAGTGGAAGTTGCAATTAGCCATTCAGCAATTGCCCGAAAAACAAAGATTAGTGTTCAACTTAAGGTATTACGATGAATTGCCTTACGAAGAAATGAGTAGAGTTTTAGAAACTAGCGAAGGGGCATTAAAAGCTAGTTACCATCATGCAGCAAAAAAAATTGAAGATTTTATAAGAAACTGTTAAACTTTTTAACAAATAAATAGTCTGTAATAAACAAATCATGGCACAAGCCTTATACATACAACAAGAATTACAAGAAATTGCTCCAAGTTTAATTGGGCTAAATGGCAATATGTTTACTGTACCTAAAGATTACTTTTTTGGGTTAGAAGATGCTGGTTTACAATTAGTTAAGCAAAGTACAAAGCAAAAAGTTGGAACAGAATATACGTTGCCAAAAGGTTATTTTGAAGGGCTGAGTAGCCAAATTTTACAAAAAATTAAGCAACAAACGTCACCTTATGGTGATGAGCTAAAAGATATTGCACCTACATTGGCTAGTATGCCAAAGGTTAATGTGTACAATGTGCCACAAAATTATTTTGATAGCTTAAACTTGCAAGTGCCCAAAGCCAAAATAATTAGCATAAAACGGGTAATACAATATTCTAGTGCAGCTGCTGTGATTATTTTTTTATCTGTAGCAGGTTTTAAAGTTTTTCAGAGCAATTCAATAAAGAAAGAGCATGTAGTTGCTAAACAAACCAATATAGAGAAAAGTGTAGAAAATATAAGTTTAGAGGAGTTGCAAAAAGGCGTTAACAATACTGTTGCATTTAATAATCCAACAGTTGAACCAGTAAATATTGAGTCACAAAAGTTGTTTAATGTAGACGAAAATTTAGAAATTGTTAGCGATGAAGAATTAGAAAATTATTTAAAACAAAATATTGTAGTAGAACAAACTGTAGAAGGAACTTTGTAAAATACACTTAGTGTACTTTGTATCCTTAGTTTCTTTGTGAGAAAAAATATGT
>JBMLOQ010000033.1:0-17769 GCA_049242885.1 Chitinophagaceae bacterium | reverse complement strand
ATGAAGCAGATTATGGGTATGATGCAAATGAAAAAAGAAGAATTTTAAATAAAATTTAAGATCCCAAAAAAATCAAAAAGCCTCACTAAACAATATTGTGAGGCTTTTTGATTTTACCAAAGTTGGTAAAATCAGTAAGAATTACTATGCTATTTACTATAGCAGCAAATTTTCTCTTTTAATTCACCTTCAAATTTTAAAACTACTAATACCCCCTAACGTTTTTACCTTCAATAAAGTTTAGGAATGCTTTGTTACAAACTTTATTGCCTCCAGGGGTTGGATAATTACCTGTAAAATACCAGTCACCAGTATTTGTAGGGCAACTATCGTGTAAATCTTCAATAGTTTGATAAATAACTTGCACAGGAATAGTTACTTCTGGCGGGGTAATTAATTGAGCAATTTTTAATGAAATTTCTTCGGGGCTAAACGGTTTGTACAATTGCCTTACAACATTTTCGGTGTGCAATAAATTTTGCTCTTGAAGTTCCTTAATTTTTGAGGTTACTTCTTCAATTACATTTTCTCTATTGGTTTCTTGCAACAAGGCAATTGCAGCTTTAAAGGCTATAAAGTCGCCCATTTTACTCATATCAATACCATAACAATCTGGGTATCTTATTTGTGGTGCACTACTTACAACAATAATTTTTTTAGGCTGCAAGCGTGCCAACATTCGTACAATACTTTCTTTAAGGGTAGTGCCTCTTACTATGCTATCATCTATAACTACAAGGGTATCTTGGTTTTTTTGAACAGTGCCGTAGGTAACATCATACACGTGTTGCACCATTTCGTTTCTATTGGCATCTTCGGTAATAAAAGTTCTAAGTTTTACATCTTTAATGGCTATTTTTTCTTGCCTAATTTTTCGGTTAATCATTTCCTCCAATTTCTCTTTAGGCACTTTTTCGTTCCAGCTTAATATTCTTTCAACTTTAATAGCATTTAAATATTCTTCCATACCTTTTACCAAACCATAAAAAGCAACCTCTGCTGTATTGGGTATATAACTAAAAATAGTATTTTTTAAATCATAGTTTATAGCATCTAAAACAGTTTTGCTTAAATGATGCCCTAGTGCAATTCTTTCTCTATAAATTTTTTCATCACTTCCTCTACTAAAATAAATTCGTTCAAAACTACAAGCTCTCCTTTCTTTTGGTTCGAGTATTTGTTCAATACTATATTCTCCTTCATTATCAATAATCAAGGCATTTCCTGGCATTAGTTCTAAAACTTCATTTTCTCCAACATTAAAAGTTGTACGTATGGCTGCACGCTCACTTGCTGCAACAATAAAATCATCATGTATATAATAGTATGCTGGGCGAATGCCATGTGCATCTCTCATTACAAAACTATCACCATTACCTACTAATCCACCAATAGTATAGCCACCATCAAACAAAGGAGTGGCTTGTTGCAACATAGTTTTAACATTGGCTTGGTTAGGATTTTCCTCGTCTTGTTTTACCAAATAATGATGAATAATTTCCATCATAGCTGCCAAATCGCTTTGTTGTTGAAATTCCCCAGCTTCTATATTTAAATGCTGGTATAACTCCTCGGTATTTACCAAATTAAAGTTGCCTGCAAGTGCCAAATTTCTTCCTGGTTGTGTATCTCTTTTAATAAATGGATGACAAAAAGCTACATTATTTTTCCCTTGTGTACCATAACGTAAATGACCAAGCAATAGCTCGCCCAGCATTGGTAAATGCCCTTTTAAAAGCCCAGGAAATTGGGTAATATTGGGTTGATACTTTTCTAATTCTTTCACTTCTTTGCCTATAGTAAAAAAAATATCGGCAATGGGTTGCTGTACATTGCTTCTCATTCTATGCAAAAATGGATAACCCGGCTCAACATTTAATTTCACTGTTGCAACACCTGCACCATCTTGCCCACGATTGTGTTGCTTTTCCATAAGCAAATACAGCTTATTTAAGCCATATAAAGCCGAACCATACTGTTGTGTATAATATGAAAATGGTTTTCGTAAACGAATAAAAGCAAGGCCACATTCGTGTTTTATAGAATCGCTCATAAAAATTAGAAAGGGCGAAGTTAGTATTACTGATTAATATTCAATATTACTAATTTCGGTTTTATTATATAAATAAAAACATTTTTGTTTTTTGTATGATGACATAAAATAATGTTTAATCACTTGAACAATTATTTTTACAAAAAAAATGAATGACTGCCATAGAAACTGTAAACCAACATTATCAAGTAATAAAGGATAAAAACCTTGAGGGAATTTGCCAAAAATACATACAAAGCCAAGATACTTATGTAGTGCTAGAAGGTCCAAGACTTACCACTATTGGATTTGAAAAAATTAAAAAAGGGTGGACAGATTTTTGTGCCTCATCTCTATCCCTCGATAGTATTAATTGGATTGAAGGTCCATTTACTGATGAATGCAAAGAGATGGCTTGGGTAAGTGGCATTATTTCTTTGGGTGTAATCGTAAATAAACACAACACCTCTACCAATTTTGTTAATACTTTTAGAGCTAGTTTTGTGTTGCTGAAACAAGGCAATGAATGGAAAATTAAACATGAACATGTAAGTATTGCCCATAATGACCCTTATGGAATTGGAGATTGGTTAAAAAAATAAAAGTTAAAACGGCATACCAATTCCTAATTGAAAAGCATAATTACGAACCTCAACACCATTAGCCCTAGTTTCTCTAAATCCACTTTTGCTAAAACTTGCCCAGCCATTATTGTATTGCCTTGCAGGGTCTTTAAGCTTATAAGCTACATCTAATCTTATTAAAAAATAGGAAAAATCTAATCTTAAACCAGTGCCAATACCCACTGCTAAATCTTGATATAATCTTCCAAAATTAAATTCACCATTTTCATTTTCACTGCTTCGTTTTAAGTTCCAAACATTACCAATATCTGCATATATAGCAGACCCCACTTTTACAAAACTTGTTTTGGCTATATTAAATCTATATTCCAAGTTGGTTTCAAAAACAACATCACCAAAACGATCTTTAAAACTAGTTATTGCTGTATCGCTAAGCAACGAAGAGCCTTGTCCCAATTGCCTAATACCCCAAGCTCTCATGCTATTTGGCCCCCCCAAACTAAATTGTTTAAAAAATGGAAGCACTTTACCAATATCGTTATTTGAACCATAATTTACACCAACACCAACAAAGTTTCTGTATGTAAATTCACTCTTTAAAAACTTAATATTGTGCCTGTATTCTGCTTCAATTTTAGCATATCTAAATACAGTATTTTGTAATCCTTTAAACATGCCTGCAATAGCTCCACTTTCTTCAAAAGCAACTCTTATATAGTGTGATACATTAGGTTTACTGCTACTATTATGGCTATTAAAATAGGTGAAGTTAAAATTGCCCACAACATTTCCTGTATTAAAAGATAAAATTAAAAATGGATTATTTTTAATTAGCTCGTCGAGGCCTGCCAATCTTTCTAAATTGTACAATTCTATATTTAAAGGCTTTATAAGCCATAAATTATCGCCATTTTTCCATTCCCATGCAGCATTGGCTGTTAAAGAACGTAGTTTAAAAATCCCAAATCTGTCGCTATAATTTCCACTCAGAGCTACAAGTGTTCTTTTGTTATCGCTTTCTACCATTTTTCTAAAAAAAGGAATTGAGGATAGTTTTCTTAAGAATCCTTCGCCAATAAATCTTGGGAAACTATAGGTGTGATTTATATTTCCAAAAAAGGTTTGAATAGCCCTTGCTGTATCTACCAATGTAAGTTCTAAACCTGCTCGTACAGACGTGAATGATTGAACTGCTTTTTTCCAAACATTACGATTTCTAAAAGTAATGCTTGTACTTATACCCAATAAATTACCTGCTGCTACATCGCCAATGTTTCTGCTAAACTCCCCTGTATTTTCAATATTATACTTTTTGTCTGGCACCATTTTGTAATGCACATCTAAAGTATCCTTTCCTCTTAAAGTAAACTTGGCATCAACCTGTTTAAAAACGCCTAATTTGCTGTAGTTGTTGAGTGATTTGTAAAATAAAATTTCGTTGTATAAGCTGCCTTTTTTTAAGTAGTTAAAGGCAATAAGTGGTTGTGAATCTATATTTTTTTTGTTGTAGGAAATTGTAAATCCATTCCCTATTTCTTTTTCTTTCCATTGATAAGAAATAATAGAATCCAATGGAGTAAAGGGTTGTGCCTGTGTATAAAAATAACTGTTGCCAATAATAAAAGGTATATTTTTAAACTCATTGGCAGAAGGTCGTTGTTTTATAGCAATATCCCATTTAGGATTTTCTTTTTTTGAAGATTCAAAAGCAGCCAATAATTTGGCCTGTTCAAAAGGGTCGAAAGTAAGTTTAAGCAATTTATCGTCTGTTGTATCAATCAAAGCATAAAAATCATCTCTATTAATGCCATAAAAACCATTTTGCCTAAATAAAGCCGTTAGCCTGTCGAGTTCGCTACTAACTACCTGTTTAGTATATGGAATACCTTTTTTTAGAAAACTTTTCTCGATATTTTGAAATGCGATTTTCTGTAAATTACTATCAGTTAATGCAAAAGCAACAGAATCTATGGTTATATTTTTTCCCAAAGCAATGGTTACAATTGGGGTAACTCTTATTTGCTCTTTTACTTTTTTTATGATGATCGAATCTTTTTGAAAATAAGCGTAGTAATATCCTTGAGAACGAAGATAATTATTCATAAATTTCTTACTACGTTCTAAACTTAAACTATCATAAACAGATGGGTTTTTAATCTTAAAACTGTTTACTCGTTTAACCTTCATGCTATCGTCCCAATAATTTTGTAGCTCCTGAGTAAGTCTTTTATTTTCTTCCTTTGATACACTTCCTTTTACAATTACTTGATTGCTGTAAACAAATGGTTGTTTTGGTGCATTTTTTACAATACAGCTTGGCAAGCATGCAATTACAGTTGCACCTATCACAAATAGCTTTATGATGTATTTTGTAGAATTATAAAACAACGAATGCAACTTCATGCTAAATATTAATGTGGTTTGCTTTTTAAATTTTACGACTTGTTTTTGTTTACTTTGTGCTAATAATTATGCTAAGCAAAAACGAAATTAAACATATTCAAAGTTTATACCACAAAAAACAAAGAGACGAACAAGGTTTATTTTTAGTGGAGGGTAAAAAAATGGCTCAAGAATTGTTGAATAGCAACTTTTTGATACACAAAATCTATGCTACAACAGTTTGGCTACAACATAATGATGCACAAAAACCAATAACTACAATAGTTACAGACGATGAGCTAAAAAAAATATCACAACTTACAACGCCTAATGAGGTTTTGATGATTGTTAAAGCTATAAAAGCTTCCACACCCAAAATTTTTAACCAACAATTAACTTTAGTAGTTGATGATTTGCAAGATCCTGGCAATTTTGGAAGCATTATAAGAATTGCTGATTGGTTTAATATTCCTCAAATAATTTGCAGCAATAACACTGTAGACTTATACAATTTCAAAGTGCTACAAGCAACAATGGGTAGTTTTTTGAGGGTTCATATTGCTTATACAAATTTGGAAGACTATTTAAGTAAAACCAACCAACCAATTTATGGTGCATTGCTAAAAGGTAACAATATTTTTGAAACCCAGCTTATAAAAGATGGCTATTTAATAATTGGCAACGAAGGAAAAGGCATATCAAACAGCTTACAACAATTAATTACAAATCCAATTACTATACCTAAATTTGGTGGTGCCGAAAGCTTAAATGCTGCAATTGCAACTGGCATTATTGTTTCGCACTTTAAATAATTGATTAACCAATTAATTGTAAAAAATCATCTTCCGAAATAACTTTTATAGTATTTATTTTTTTTGCTTTTTCCAATTTACTACCAGCATCTTCCCCTACAACCAAATAGTTAAGTTTGGCACTTACGCCACTTACAATTATTGCTCCTTTACTTTCTGCCAAAGCCTCTGCATCGCTGCGTTTTAATTTACTTAAAGTGCCTGTAAACAAAAAAGTTTGTCCTACTAAATCCCCTTCAGCTACAATTTCTTTTTTTGTATTTTTAAATTGCAAACCAAGTCTTTCTAAAGCTTCTAACATTTCAATATTTTGAGCATTACTAAAGAAGTGATGAATACTTGCAGCTACTTTTATACCTACATCTTCAAGCTGTTGTAACTCGTCGATAGTTTTGGTTTTATAATCTAGCAAATGCTCCACTGCATTGGCTAAAGTTTTGGCTGTTGTTTCGCCAACAAATCTAATTCCTAGCCCATAAATTAATCTATATAAAGGCTGATTTTTGCTTGTTTCAATAGCTTCTTTAAGATTATCAATGCTTTTTTTTCCAAAGCCTTCTAAACCAGTTAAAGCTTCAAAATTTAAGGTGTAAATATTTGGAATGTCTTTTAGCAACCCAAGCTCAAAAAACTTTTTTACATTGGCTTCACCAAAACTTTTTATATCCATGGCATCCTTGCTTACGAAATGTGCCATTTTTTCCACAACCTGAGCAGGGCATTCAATATTTATACAACGCCACACAGCCTCTCCTTCTTCCTTAAAAAGTTTACTATTACAAACTGGGCAGTGTGTAGGAAAAATAATTTCTTGTTCACCTCCATTTCTTTTGCTTGCAATACTTTGTACTATTTGGGGTATTACATCTCCTGCTCGTTCTATTAAAACAGTATCACCAATTTTTAAATCTTTTTCTTTTATATACTCTTCGTTGTGTATGCTTATGCTACTTACGGTTACACCTCCAATAAATACAGGTTGCAATTTTGCTACAGGTGTTACAGCACCTGTACGTCCTACTTGATATTCAATGCCTATGAGGGTGGTGGTGGCTTGTCTTGCTTTAAATTTATAGGCAATTGCCCAACGAGGGTGATGGCTTGTCATGCCTAGTGCTTCTTGCAACTGTAAGCTGTTTACTTTAATAACCATACCATCAATTTCATAAGGAAGATTATCTCTTTTGACTTCAAAATCGCTAACAAATTCCATTACTTCTGCTATAGAATGGCATACTTTTTTTTGAGAACTAGGGCTACGAAAACCACAATCCCAAAGCATGTCTAGTTGAGCAGCATGTGTATTTTGTGCAAATTGTTTACTAGCAGCTATAAAACTTACATGATACAAAAATGCATCCAAATTTCTTTTGGCTACTTCTTTTGGGTCTTTAATCCTCAAACTACCAGCAGCCGTATTTCTTGGATTGGCAACAGTTGGTAAACCTTGGGCAATAAGACTTTCATTATACTTATCAAAATTTTCTTTTGTTATTATTACTTCACCTCTTATTTCTATTTGCTCAATACCATATTTACTAAAAGGTGCTTTTAGTGGAATGCTTTTTATTTGTTTTATATTGGTTGTAATATCATCACCCTCAACGCCATCACCCCTTGTTGTTGCCCTTACTAAAAAATCGTTTTCGTAAATAAGGCTAATGCTTGCACCATCGAACTTAGGCTCAACACAATACTCAATTAAATCTAGTCCACTAGTTTCTTTTGCTTTTCTATCAAAATCAGCAACATCAGCTTCGTTATAACTATTTTCTAAACTCAACATAGGCACTAAATGTTGTACTTTTTCGAACTCCCCATTTAAGCTATTACCCACACGTTGTGTAGGTGAATCTTTTGTTATTGATGATGGATATTCGTTTTCCAAGTATTCTAATTTTTTAAATAAACTATCATACTCAAAATCAGAAATTAACGATTGGTTTAAAACATAATAGTTGTATTCATGAAAACGCAACGTTTCTTTTAATTCATCTAATTGAAAAAGTGTTATTTGACCTTGTGCCAGCAATTGCTTGGTTAAACCTAGTAATTGAGCTTTAGTTGCTTGATTATACATACTTAAATAAATAATGCAATGATAAGATTTTGAAACACATTTTTTTAAATAGCTTTATAAATCTTCCAAATCCACTTCACAGCTCATCACCAATACTGTAAAAAATTTATTATGAAGTAGACTACAATTTCAATGATAATTAATTCTACAATCATCTAATTAAAAATACAAAACAATCGCTAATGCCATCAACAGAATGTTTTTTTACATAAAAAACACCTAACCACTATTTTTGCCCTTACTTATGGGACATAAAAAACTGATTAGATTCGAGGCCATAAACCAATATAAAAATGTATTGCAATATCCAGAAAATATGGCAGGTAACTGGCACAATTATTTTAATAATAATAATCCAATAATACTTGAATTAGCTTGCGGAAAAGGGGAATACACTATTGGGCAAGCTAGAATGTTTAGTGATAAAAATTTTATTGGTGTAGATATTAAAGGTAATAGAATTTGGAGAGGTGCTACTACTGCATTAGAAGAAAATTTAACCAATGTGGCATTTCTAAGAACTGAAATTGATAAAATTACTAATTACTTTAACGAAGGAGAGGTTGCCGAAATTTGGATTACTTTTCCAGACCCTCAATTAAGAATTTCTAAAGCAAAAAAAAGATTAACACACCCTAAGTTTTTGAGGCTTTATCAACAATTTTTACAAAAAGGTGGAGCAGTAAATTTAAAAACCGACAGCCCTAATTTATTCCATTTTACAAAAGGTGTAATTGATGTTTTTAATATAAATTGTGAAGCAGCAACTGATGATGTATATAATAGCATCTACAATTCTGATATACTAAATATAAAAACTTACTACGAAACGTTAAACATTGCAAAAAGCAATAGCATTCATTACCTTAAATTTACGATTGATAATGAACTATTTAAAGAAAAAGACGTTTTACTAAAACAAATCATTGAAAGTGCTGCAAACTCTTACTCCAGATAAAGATTTTTATTACGATGATAATGGCTATATGGTTTTTACAGAAACTTACCATTTAAAAAAAGGATATTGCTGTGGACATGGCTGTAGGCATTGCCCTTACAATTATGAAAGTGTGCCAGAGCCTAAACGTAGTATAATTTTAGAAAACAATAATGAACAAAAAGATTAGTTATTTTGCATCATGGCAAAAACTTCGAAAGCATTAAGTAACAAAGAACCTAAAACCTATACTTTTTTTGAAGATGTATATGAAGTTGTAAGGCAAATACCCAAAGGAAGAGCCACTAGCTATGGTGCTATTGCAAATTATCTTGGTACAAAACTTAGTGCCAGAATGGTTGGTTGGGCCATGAATGCTGCACACAACACCATTCCTAAAGTGCCTGCTCAAAGAGTAGTAAATCGTAATGGTATGCTTACAGGTAAAATGCACTTTGAAACACCAACCTACATGCAAGAACTTCTTGAAAAAGAAGGTTTAATTATTGAAAAAGATACTATCAAAAACTTTGATAAAATATTTTGGGATCCAGCAAAAGAATTAACCCTGTAATCTTTCTGCCAACCACAAAAACTCATTTATAAATGTGTCTATATTTTTTTGGAAAGTTTCATCTACTAAATCTCCGTTTTCTTCAAATTTTTTATCAACAAAGGGGGTAATAAGCATTTGTGGTGATGCTATACCAAACAATGCAGGAACAAGTAAAAGAGTTTGTTGTGAAGCTCTCATACCACCCATAGCACCTGTACTAGCTGCTACTATTCCAAAAGCTTTATGAGTTTGCTTAGGAAAATGATCCATTAAGTTTTGTAAAGCAGGAGAATAACTGCCATTATATTCTGGGGTTACTAGTATAAATGCATTTGCATTAAAAACTCTTTCTGCTAATGGTTTAAAGTTTTCTGGGGTTTTTTCTATGGTAGAAAATACATTTTCAAGCAGTCCTAAATTCCATTCACTTACATTAATTAATCCAATATTGTGGCTTGTTTTCTCTTTTAATTGTTGTTGTAAATGCAGTGCAACTCTTTTGGTAATACTAGCCTTTCGTGGACTTCCACTAATTATTTCTATGTTCATTGTAATGTATAAAACAAGTTTTGTTAAAAAAGGTTTTAGATTAAACCAATTAAAATTTATGCTTCGTTACTTGTAAATTTTAACTAAAGCAAAACATTAAAAAAGTTACTTAAACAAAACTTAATTATAAAAAGGACTAATCATAAAATACACCACAGGACCTGTAATAGCTACATACAACCAAATTGGATAAGTAATTCTTGCTAATTTTTTATGTTTATCATACTCGCCAATTAAAGCCCTATAACTTGTAAACAAAATAAATGGCAGTATAATAGAAGCTAAGAAAATATGTGTTATAAGAATGATTAAGTAAATAATTTTTGCCACCCCTTCGCCACCAAACTTAGTTTCTCCAGCCAAAATATGATGAGCAATGTAACTAACTAAGAACAATACACTTAAAATTAAAGCTGTAAACATTAAATTTTTATGCAACACATATTTTTTAGTTTTTACGGCCCATAAAGCTGCAATTAAACAAATAGCTACTACACTATTTATTACAGCATTAATACAAGCAAAAATGTGCACATCAAAACTAACTTCTACATCAAGTTTTATTTTGTTTAATGATGCTACAACTGCAAATACAACAAAACTGAAAATACCAATTAGCCAAGTAGCTTTTTTATCATTTTTTTTAAACAATGGTGTCAGCATATTTAATTTATTTCGTTTTTTCGTTTATTTCCAAAATACCAAACAAAACCACCTACACATAAAGCAATTATTAGCCAAAGCCAACTTAAATCAATAATTTTTGTGAATATGGCCGATTTTTTAGTTTTGTCTTTTTCAAGCATCAACAACCCAATATCTCTTGCCAATAGCTTCATACTACTGCTATCCAATCCACTATATGGCACAGAAAATCTTCCTCTTTGAATTAGGTTTTTATCAAGCAACACAAAACGACTTGTATGTATAAAATCGGGGGTTATTTCTTCTTCGCTAAACTTATCAATTTTTAGCTCATTAAAAGCAAAATCATAAATTGCCTTTTTATCACCAGTACAAAGCCACCAAGTATCGGGGTTTACTCCAAAGTTTTTGGCATAATCTCTTAAAACTGCTACACTATCATTTTCTGGATCAATTGAAATTGATAAAAAATGAACCACTGTGGTATCTAGTTTAACTCTACTTTTTCCACCAGTTTTAAAAGATTGTTGCAGTTTAGCCATGCTTTTTGTAAGCTTTGGACAAATACCTGCACAGCGTGCAAAAAAGAAATCAATAACAATTGGTTTACCCGCAAACTGATGCAAGTTAAATGAATCACCTAAATGGTTTACCAACTTTAAATTGCCAGTTTTGTGCCAAATACTATCGTTTACAAGCTTGCCTTTTTCTTCAATTTGCACTACATCGTCTAACAACATTTTACGTGGCGTGCTGGCTGCATTTTCACTAAAATACTTTAAAACCAAATAGCTACCAATTGGTAGAATGATGGCTACTAGAAGTGCTAATAAAGATTTTTTGCTCATGTTTTATAAACCACTTTTTTAACCCCTTCTAACTAAAGGGAACTAGAAAACTCAACAAAAGTGGATTTTAGTTTTACTAAATACTTATAAAAAAAACCATTGGAATATCCAATGGTTTGCAAAATTAGATGTATTATAAAATTGTTTCTAATAATTAAAAACAATTTACTCATTTAATAAAGTATTAGTGTGCAGCTGGCTTTGATGCATCGTGTGTTGTACCTTTTGCATCTTTTCCATGACTTCCACCATGTGTATCTTTTTGCTCTACTTTAATGGTGCTTTGCTCTTTAAAATGAGGATCGTAAGTGTTTTTTAAATTTTTGTATGAATTTCCTTCGTATAAAAAAGAAGTAATAAACCAAATAAATAAAGCTAATGGCACTACAATGGTCATAATCATGTTCTTAATTTCGTGCTTTAAGTGCATAAAATAAGCAACAATGTAAAAGGCTTTTACCATCATTAAAATTAAGATTGTTCCTTTTAAAAACAACACCATTGATTCACTAAACTGAGGATTTTTTAAAAGTATAAATCCTAAAATTAACTCTACAATAGTTAACCCAGATAAAATCCAGGTTACTTTCCAAACTTCTTTTTTTGCTTCTCTATACGTATCTGCATTATATACATGACCTGCCATAATTATTTAATATTTTGAATTTAAAATTTGATATTTTTCCTAGCTACTAACTACTTTATACTTTTTATACTAAATAAAATAAAGTAAATACAAATACCCAAACTAAATCTACAAAGTGCCAGTACAATCCTGCTTTTTCTATCATTAAATAATGACCTCTTTTTTCGAAAGTATTATTCAATGTCATTATCAACATTACAATATTAATTACTACACCACTAAATACATGGAAACCATGAAAACCAGTAATTGTAAAGAAATAGTTTGTAAAATTGGTGCTAGGAGCTGTACCATCTGCATTAATAAATGGATTACTGCCCCACCAAGCTCCTGCATGATGAAGGTGCGTCCATTCCCAAGCTTGGCAACCTAAAAACATTGCCCCACCAATTATTGTAAGAATAAGATTATTAACCACTCCTTTTTTATCTTGATGATGACCAGCTTGTACAGCTAATACCATTGTAACCGAGCTTACAATTAATATAAATGTCATTAAACTCACAAAAACTAAAGGCAATCCATCACCTAACCCAGGAAAAGATTGGAAAACTTGGTTTGGATCGGGCCAACCGTTGCTAGAAAAACGAATGGTACCATAGCTAATTAAGAATGCTCCAAATGTAAAAGCATCACTCATTAAAAAATACCACATCATTACTTTTCCATATTCTAAATTAAATGGGCTTTTACCGCCACTCCACCATTTAGTATTGTGTGTTGTTGCTACTGACATATAATTTTAAAAATTTCAACGGCAAAAATATTGGTTAAGCCTTTTACTTGGTGCTTTAAGGCTAATTATTTTTTACCTTTTTTAATATAATTAGTTTAATAATCCGTCTCTTACTTCTTTAAAGTAGTAGAAAAGAACTTTAAATGAAAAGGAGTTCAATATAAAACAGCTTTATTAGACCTCCCAAATAACCAAAATCTACTTTTTAATGGCTTTTTTTGTAACCGTTTTTTTAGCTGCAACTTTTTTTGCAGCAGGTTTTTTCGTTGCCTTTTTTACAAAAGCATTAGGAAATTCGGCTACAATCATTGCTTTTACTTCTTCTAAACTTATAGTAGTTAACTCTTCAGGTGTATGTTTTGTGCCATCTGCTTTTTTCCCAAGCTTTATCATATTTTTTCCATGACGAATAAAAGCACCCCAACGGCCATTTTCTAAACTAATTTTCTCATCGGGCCATTGTTGTATAAATCGATTTGCTTCTTTTTCAACTTTTTTCTCTATTAATTCTTCAACATTGGCTTGTGTAAGATTATCAAAATCATAGGCCTTTGGTACATTGATATATAAATTATTCCATTTAATAAATGGTCCAAACCTGCCTTTGCCTTTAGTAACTGGCATTTGCTGGTAAGCTGCAATTGGAGCATCTCCTTTTTCTTTTTCAGATACAATTTCCAAGGCTCTTTGCAAGGTAATATCATCCATACTTTCGCCTCGAGGAATACTTGCAAAAACCTCTCCTAGCTTAACATAAGGTCCAAAACGCCCAATATTTACGCTAACTTCTTCACCATTATGAACGCCAATTGTTTTTGGAAGCGAAAATAATTCAAGAGCTTCGGCCAGTGTAATGGTTTCAATACTTTGTCCAGCTTTTAGCTTAGCAAATCTTGGTTTTTCTTCTTCGTTGCTGGTATCGCCAATTTGCACCATTGGTCCAAAACGCCCCATACGTGCAATAATTTTTTTATTGGTTGAGGGGTCTAACCCTAGTTCTCTTTCACCACTTGCTCTATTGGCATTTTCCAATGTATGCTCAATAGTGGTATGAAAAGGCTTATAAAAACTGTCAATCATTTTATGCCAAATCAACTTGCCTTCGCTCACTTCATCAAACTCATTTTCAATTTTGGCAGTAAAGCCATAGTCCATTACTTTTTCAAAATGTTGCTTTAAAAAGTCGGTTACTACATTTCCTAAATCAGTAGGAAAAAGTTTTGCTTTTTCGGCTCCTGTATTTTCTTGTGAAATGGATTTTTTAATTTGGTTTTGAGCTGATAAGACTAAATATTGAACATCTCTTTGAATAGCATCTTTATCACGCTTTTCTACATAATTTCTTTTAATAATGGTTGAAATTGTTGGGGCATAAGTAGATGGACGCCCAATGCCTAATTCTTCCATTTTTTTAACTAAAGAAGCTTCAGTATAGCGAGCATTTGGTTTTGTAAATTTTTCGGCAGCCTGCATTTTTACAAACTCTAAATTTTGTCCTTTTTGCAAAGGCGGCAACATACCTTCATTTTCTTCGTCCTCTTCATCGTCTTTACCTTCTAAATAAACTTTTAAAAAACCATCAAATTTTAACACTTCGCCAGTGGCTTGCAAATTTTCTTTATTGGTACTAATTGTTATATTAGCTATAGTTTTTTCAAACTCTGCATCACTCATTTGGCTTGCAATGGTTCGTTTCCAAATAAGTTCGTACAATCTTCTACCATCATCATCGGCAATGGTTTTATTGCTCATGTAAGTAGGGCGAATTGCCTCGTGAGCTTCTTGTGCTGATTCGTTTTTGTTTTTATATCGGCGAAATTGAAAATAATCTTCACCGTAGCTGTTAACTATTTGATTTTGAATATCCCCTCTTGCTGTATCACTTAAATTTACACTATCAGTTCTCATATAAGTAATGTATCCAGCCTCGTACAACTTTTGTGCAATGAGCATGGTTTTACTTACACCATAGCCTAGTTTTCTACTAGCCTCTTGTTGTAGGGTTGAAGTTGTAAATGGAGCTGCTGGTGTACGTTTTGCAGGTTTTACTTCGATATTGTTTACTGTATAATTTGCACCAAAACAAGATTGTAAAAATGCTTCGGCATCTTTAATGTTGTTGTATTTAGTTGGTAATTCGGCTTTAAATTGAACGTTTTTACCAGTAATATCTTTAGCCACAAACATAGCTTCAATTTTAAAGCTACTGGTTACTTTAAAAGTGTTTATTTCTCTTTCTCTTTCTACAATAAGGCGAACTGCCACACTTTGTACACGCCCAGCACTAAGCCCTTGTTGGCGTCCAACTTTTCTCCATAAAACAGGGCTTAATTCAAACCCAACTAATCTATCTAAAACCCTACGTGCTTGCTGTGCATTTACCAAGTTCATGTTAATGATTCTTGGGTTTGCCACTGCTTTTTTTATTGCTGGAGCTGTAATTTCGTGAAAAACAATACGTTTAGTTTTAGTTACATCTAGGTTTAAAACTTCTGCCAAATGCCAACTAATACTTTCTCCTTCTCTATCCTCATCACTTGCTAACCAAACTTCTTCACTGCTTTTTGATAGCTTTTTAAGCTCGTTTACAACTTTTTGCTTTTCGTCGCTTACAGTATAAGTTGGTTGATAATTATTGTTGAGGTCAATGCCCATATCATCTTTTTCTAAATCTCTAATATGGCCATAACAGCTTTTTACCAAAAAATCTTTTCCTAAAATTTTTTCAATAGTTTTAGCTTTTGCCGGACTCTCTACAATTAATAAGTTTTTTGCCATGAGATTAAATAGATAATATGTTTTTTCCTTTTTTTAGTAAAGAAATGATGCCATTTTATAAAACAAATGATGATTCAATACCAAGACTAAGTGTTAGATTGAAATATACATTTTGAGTGCAATATTAGTATTTTGAATGAGAATGAGAAAAATGGACAAGTTTTTGAATTGATAATTTGAAAGGTTTTAAACCATTTAAATTATTTTAATACAACTTAAATAGCGTGTTTAAGCACTCAATTCGAACATTTTCGTTTTACTTCTTTTGCTCTTTTGCCCAACTATCTTTAAGCGTTACCGTTCTGTTGAATACTAAGTTTGTAGGTGTACTATCTTCATCCATACAAAAATATCCCTTGCGTAAAAACTGAAACCTATCTTGCAAACTAGCTTCTAACAAAGCAGGCTCTGCCAATGCATTTGTAATAGTAGATAAAGAATTAGGATTAACATATTCCTTAAAATCTCCTTCTTGGGCATCCACATTTTCTACACTAAATAATCTATCGTATTCTTTAATAGTTACAGGTATGGCATTTGCTGCATTTACCCAATGAATGGTGCTTTTTACAGCAACACCACTAGTATCGCTACCACTTTTACTGTTTGCAAAATAGCTACAATTTACTTGGGTAATATTACCATTTTCATCTTTTACTACTTCGTCGCATTGAATAATGTAAGCACTTTTTAAACGCACACTTTGACCTGGAGCAAGCCTAAAATATTTTTTTGGAGCAACTTCCATAAAATCTTCTTGCTCAATATAAATTTCTTTGCTAAAAGTAATTTTTCTTACACCCCCATTTTCATCTTCAGGATTATTTTCTGAATCCAAAATTTCCGAATGGTCGCCAAAATTGGTAATTACAATTTTTAGTGGATTAAAAACCACCATCCTTCGTAAAGCTATTTTATTTAAATGCTCTCTTAAACAAAATTCGAGCAAACTAAATTCGGCAACATTTTCTCTTTTGCTTATCCCTGCTCTGCTGCAAAACTCCCTTATACTTTCTGGTGTAAAACCTCTACGCCTCATACCTGCAATGGTTGGCATTCGAGGGTCGTTCCAGCCGCTAACAAAGCCTTCATTAACCAGTTGCAACAGTTTTCGTTTGCTCATTACGGTATAGTTAATGTTTTTGCGAGCAAACTCGTATTGTTTGGATGGATAAATTTCTAATTTTTCGATAAACCAATCATATAATTCTCTATGAGGAATAAATTCTAATGTACAAATGCTATGGGTTATATTTTCAATACTATCGCTTTGTCCGTGTGCAAAATCGTACATTGGATAAATACACCAAGCATTTCCAGTACGATGATGATGAGCATGTTTTATACGATAAATGATAGGGTCTCTCATGAGCATATTGGTATGTGCCATATCTATTTTGGCACGCAAAACTTTTTCGCCGTCTTTAAAAGTACCTGCTTTCATTTGAGCAAATAAGGAAAGATTTTCCTCTATACTTCTGCTTCTAAAAATACTATCAACACCTGCTTGTGTTGGTGTGCCCTTTTGTATGGCAATTTCATCGGCAGTGCTATCATCTATATATGCCAACCCTTTGTTTATAAGGGTAATAGCATAGTTGTATAAGGTTTCAAAATAGTCGCTAGCGTATAATTCATTTTTCCATTCAAAGCCTAGCCATTTAATATCTTGTTTAATGCTATCAACATATTCTGTTTCTTCAGTTGTAGGATTTGTATCATCGAATCTTAAGTTAGTAAAGCCATTGTATTTTTTGGTTAATCCAAAATTTAAGCAAATACTAGCAGCATGCCCCATGTGCAAGTAACCATTTGGTTCTGGTGGAAAACGAGTAACAATACTTTGGTATTTATTGGAGGCTAAATCGTTTTCTATAATTTCTTCAATAAAATTTAGGCTTTTTTCTTCGCTCATCTATATTTTTTTGTGGCTGCAAATGTAAGCAATGCTAAAAGATTTTTCTACTGTTTAATATACCAATGTTATAAACACTTTTTGTATTTAAGAATAGTCAAAACTTACAAAACTGAATTGTTTTGTTACATTTCCATTAACACTACCTGATAATTTAATAATTCTTTTTTAATGCCAAAATAAATATCATTTAATGAATAATAATAAGCGTTTTGAGCAGAAAATAATATTTGTAAAAAATCATCATCATATGCTTGACCATTAAAATA
>JBMLOQ010000032.1:0-3974 GCA_049242885.1 Chitinophagaceae bacterium | reverse complement strand
CCGATAATGAAGAAGGAAAATTTGTTGCCGATACCATACAAGAGCAAAAACTACGTAACCATTTTCTTAATCAAAACTTTGCTATACTTTATAGAACTAATGCACAAAGCCGTGCTTACGAAGAAAGTTTACGACGACAAGGTATTGCATATAGAATTTATGGTGGTATAAGCTTTTACCAACGTAAAGAAGTAAAAGATATGATTGCTTATTTACGATTAATTGTAAATACAAACGATGAAGAAGCTTTAAAACGTATAGTAAATTATCCTGTACGTGGTATTGGAAAAACTACTTTAGAAAAATTACTCATCATTGCCAATGAGCAAAACATTACCATGTTTAGTGTAATGGAAGCTGCTGCTAGTTATGGCTTTAAAGCAGGTACTTTAGAGTGCATACAAAACTTTGTACAAATGATTAAGTATTTTCAAACCATGTTGCACCAAACAAATGCTTATGATATTGCAGTTAATGTTGGAAAACATACGAACATTGTTAAGGAATTGTTTAATGATAAAACAACCGAAGGTTTAGCAAAATACGAAAACTTGCAAGAGTTATTTAACTCAATAAAAGAGTGGACAGAAAGCCCAAGCAATGAAGATGGTGAACTTTTAGAAAAAAGCCTTGGAAGCTACCTACAACAAATTACTTTGCTTACAGATGCTGATAATGAAAAACAAGACAATGATGTTGTTAAACTTATGACCATTCATGCTGCCAAAGGATTGGAGTTTGAATGTGTTTTTGTAGGTGGCATAGAAGAAACACTTTTCCCAAGTGCCATGAGTATGAACACTCGAGAAGAATTGGAAGAAGAAAGAAGATTGTTTTATGTAGCTGTAACCCGAGCCAAGCAAAAGCTTTGGTTAACCTACGCCAATGCTCGTTATAGATTTGGACAATTGGTGCAAAACGAGCCTAGTAGATTTATTGATGAAATGCCTGATGAGTATATTGACAAAACTTTTGCAGGCGGTGGAGCCAAAAATCAAGGGCTTGATACTATGGGTAGTGCTTATGAAAGAATGCAACGTGGCTTTGGATTTAACGATGTTCAACAAACCGAAAAAAAATATGGTGCACCACCAACTAAAGCTAAAACTACTTTTGTTACAACTCCTACACGAAATCAAGTAAAAGAGCACGTGCCATCACCAACTTTTGTAGCTAGCGATACAAGTAATTTACAAGAAGGGCAAGAAGTGGAACATCAAAAATTTGGCTTTGGAACTGTTTCTAAAATGGAAGGTTCTGCACATAATCCTGTTGCAACCATAAATTTTAAAGATAATGGCGAACGAAAAATTATGCTTAATTATGCTAAGTTGAGAATTGTTGAATAAGTTTTTTAATCTTTTTTACTAAAGAAAATGGTTGAAGTTTTTATTAAGTATATTTAGGTTCTATTCATCAACGTTATGCTTCATATCGTTTATTTGTTCATTATTGCCTAACACAATTACTTTCATGTTTTCTTTAATTACAATATTATAATCTGGATTAATTAAAAACTTGCCTTGTTCATCTTTAATACCAATACAGGTAACACCAGTTTTTTTCCAGTCCATGATGTTTCTTAAACTTGTATTTCTAATTTCTGGTGGAAGCTTGTAGTAATCAACACTTTCAATATTTATACTATCCCCTTCTTCGCCTGTTAAGTATTCAATAAACTCAATTACATCTGGTTTGCTTACTTGAGTAGCCATGTGCACACCACCTAATACATCTGGCATGCTTATACTAGTTGCACCAGCATTTTTAAGCTTTGCAACTGAACTTAAAGCATTTGCTCGGCAAATTATTTTTAATGATGGATTCAATGCTTTTGCACTCAAAACGATGAATACATTATTAGCATCATTAGGTAAGGCACAAATTAAACTTTGAGCTTTATGTATGCCAGCTTTCAATAAAACATTATCGTCTGTGGCATCTCCTTTAATGTAAAGTAAATTATCATTTTCGTTTGCAATCCAATTATCAATCATCTCGTCTCTATTATCAATAATCACAAATTCGTGCTTGTGTGCATGTAGGGTTCTAGCAGCTTGTTGTCCATTTCGTCCAAAGCCACAAATTATTACATGATTTTCTAAGTTTTTTAAATCTTTCATTAGCTTTCTATTTTTAAGAAAATTTTTTAATTCGCCACTGGCAACATATTGTGTAAGGGTTGCTAAAGCATAAGTAAATAAAGCAAAAGAAGTAACTATAAAACTTATATTAAAAATACGCCCAGCTTCACTAAGTTTATTAATTTCTCCATAGCCAATGGTTGTAATAGTAATTACAGTCATGTACAAAGCATCAATAAAAGCAAAGTCTTCTATAATCATAAAACCACATACCCCAATAATTGTGATAAGTACAATTACAATAAACCAAAACAATAAAGGATGTATTTTTTTAAACAACTGCATGCAATAAAGATAGTAGTTATTAACGTTTTTAAAAAAACAAAACTTGCTAAATAATGTTCAAAATTTCAAACTTGGGTATTAAAATTTTAAAGTTACAGCACACTGCATTTTTTTCTCGATTAAAACAAATATCCAATTCTTGTACATTTGTTGCTTAACTAATAAAAAAATAGTATATGTCTAATAATTTGTTAGCAGGAAAAAAAGGAATTGTTTTTGGTGCTTTAAATGATCAATCAATTGCATGGAAAACAGCCATTAAATGCCACGAGCAAGGAGCTCAATTAGTTTTAAGTAATGCACCAATTGCCTTACGTATGGGTGAAATTAATAAATTGGCCGAGCAGGTAAATGCTCCTGTAATTGGGGCTGATGTAAGTAATATGGACGATCTTAAAAACTTATTTACCAAATCTCAAGAACATTTTGGCGGTAAAATAGATTTTATTTTGCATAGCGTTGGAATGAGTATGAATATAAGAAAAGGCAACCACTACACCGCTTTAAACCATGAGTTGGAATATAAAACTTTAGATATAAGTGCCATGAGTTTGCACAGAGTGTGCCAAGTTGCTTACGAAATGGATGCAATAAACGAATGGGGCAGTATTGTAGCACTTACATACATTGCTGCACAAAGGGTTTTCCCAGATTATAACGAAATGGCCGATGCTAAAGCACTATTAGAAAGTATCACTCGTAGTTTTGGCTACCATTATGGTGTTAAAAATAAAGTTCGTATTAATACTATTTCTCAATCTCCTACAAGAACTACTGCTGGCAGTGGCGTTAAAGGCTTTGATGGATTTATTAATTATGCCGAAAAAATGAGTCCTTTAGGTAATGCAAGTGCTGATGATTGTGCTAATTATTGTGTAACCTTGTTTAGCGACCTAACAAAAATGGTTACCATGCAAAACTTGTTTCATGATGGTGGTTTTAGCTTTACTGGTGTAACCCAAGCTGTTATTGAACAAATGGAAAAGTAGATTTTTTGGAAATAGAAATTTAATTATTGTAGCATTTCATATTTTCTTTTTCTGAATAAGTTGAAGTAAATATCAATTTCAATAAGTAATATAGATTTAAACAATATTTTTAGAATAAAAATTGGATAAAAAGAAGCATAGATGTTAACTACATTTATTGAAAATGAAGTAAAAAATAAATTTGATAGCCAACAACAACATTTAGCTACCAAAGATGACATTGCAATTGTAAGAAAAGAAATAGCTGAAAATAAATCTGATTTGCTAAAATGGCTTGTTGCATTATTTCTTCCTTTTTACATTGGTATGATTGTGTTTTTAATAAAGCAGTTTTTGTAAACTTCTAATACATCATTCATCAAATTATTATATTTTTAAAACCTCAAACAACAATGTTTGGGGTTTATTTTTTTGGTATGCAACGTATTTTTTTTATACTCATTTTTTTATCAACTTCTTTTTCAATATTCTCACAAGATGCCGATATCATCCTTAAAAATGGAAAAGTTTTAGATGGTACTGGAAACAGTTGGTTTTATGCAGATGTGGCTATTAA